>NZ_JBFUIP010000068.1:0-29877 GCF_056401815.1 Aminobacter sp. P4_D5
TTGCAGATGAGGGACGTTGTCACCCCAAGGGACATCGCCCTTAAGGAAAATTCAACAAAATGAAAAAGCTATTCTCAGGCCTATGCGCGGGCAGCCTGGCCGCCACTTTTGCACTCACGAGCGTTCCCGCGAACGCTGCGCCGGCTTTCCTGCCGCCTACCGCAAGCGTTCAGTCCGATATCATCCAGGTGCAGGATGGGATGAAGTGGCGCAAGAAGGATAACCGCAAAAATGGCAACTGGAACGGCGGTGACTTTCGAAGGAGCGGCAATTCCGCCTACTACAACGGCCACAAGGGCTATCGGTACCAGCGCCGCGGCTATCAGGAATACAACGGTTTTTGGTTTCCTGCCGGGGCATTTGTCGCAGGAGCACTGATCACCGGCACAATCATCAACAACAACAACAGCAACAACGGTGGCGGAAGCGCACATGTCGAGTGGTGCTATGATCACTATCGTTCATACCGCGCATACGACAATACGTTTCAGCCGAACTATGGCCAGCGCCGGCAGCGCAACTCGCCATTCGGCTGATCACTGATTCAGTGGGCAAGACCCCACACCGCCGCTCCGCGAAACCCGGAGCGGCGATTTTGTCGTCCGCTGAAGCGGCAGTGCATTCCAACCTAGAGGTGTCACCATGGCCACGTTCAATGCGTTGAAGATGCAGGAAATTGACGAAAACGCCCTGCTTTCGACAGAGGAAAAAATAGTCGAGCTGCGAAAGATCGAATCCGAAGCGCGCGCTCTGCAAAGGGCCGCATCTGAAAGTTCGATGAATAACAGCGACGGATGGGAAGACGATTTGCGTCAGGTCCGCTTTGCCCTGTACCGGCTTGGGGCGAAAGAGCCACAAAAGGGCGCCGCCACCCTTTGAACCCAATGTTTGGCAAAGGCCAGGGCACCACAATGTCATCATGGCGGCTGCCAGCCCAGCGGCGGCCAACCGCCCGCTAGCACTTGTCGGCTTTTGGTGAATCGATGCGACCACAGGAATGACCGCCATGAAGGCGCGAAGCCGTCCGTCCCTACGGTTGCCGCATATCGTGCGCGCTCGTCAGGCAAAAATGCAGGATGATCAACCGCCGCCAGCATCGAGCGGTTGAACTGCTGCCCCTGGGAAAATCTTCTGGAGGTTGCCGGAGATGATCTTGTCACCCTCTTTGATGCCGTTTGTCAGCGTCACGAGATCGCCATCGGTGGGGCCCAATGCGACCACGCGCTGTTCGACAAGATTGTCCTTGCCCACGACGTAGACGTATTTGCCAAACTGACTGGAGCCCAGCGCCGTCTGCGGCACCATCAGCGCGTTCGGCAATTCCCTGATGTGCAGGCGAATGCGAACATATTGGCCTGGGAGCAGTGAGAGGTCGAGGTTCCCGATCGTTGCGCGGGCGGCAATCGTGCCTGTGTTGCGCTCCACGGCATTGTCGATGAAGGTCAGCTTGCCTTCACGCGGCTTGCTATCGCTGCCGGGGATGATGACCTCGGTCTCCACCGTGCCGTTGGCAAAGGCCTTCTGAATCTCGGCCAGTTCGGTCTCGCCCGGGTTGAAGGTGATGTAGATCGGCGAGAGCTGGACGAGATTGTTCAGCGGCGTGCCGGCGGAGCTGGTGACCAGCGTGCCTTCCGGCGCCTGATTGCGTCCGAGGCGACCGGCGAAGGGGGCGCGGATCTCGGTGTTTTTCAGATTGATCTCGGCGGTCCGCAAGGCCGAACGTGATATGGCGAGTGCTGCTTCGGCCTGTCGCACCGCGCTCCGGCGTTGGTCGAACCCGTCCTTGGCCAGGTAGCCGTTGTCGGCGAGCTTGTTGCCGCGGTTCAGACTGGACTTGAGGTATTCGAGCGATGCCTGGTCACGCTCGATCTGCGCCTTGGCCTGATCGAGCGCGGCCTGATAGTCCGAGGCCTCGATTCTGTAGAGCAGGTCGCCTGCCTTCACGTCGGTGCCGTCCGATACCGGCTGTTCCTGAAGATAGCCTGACGCCTTGGCGCGCAGCGTCACATTGCGGATGGCTTCCGTGCGCGCGGCATATTCGAGATAGATGGGAATTGTCTTCTTCACCACGCCGACCACCGGCACCGGCATTGCCTGGGGAGCCGCAGCCGATGGTGCGGCACCAGCAGTCGTGCTGCCGACGCCCCAGCCATGTTGAGCCAGGAGGTAGCCGCCCGCCACAGCCAGTGCGAGAAGGCTGCCGTTCAGACCGAGTTTGAAAATGCGCATCTGGATACTCCTGATTTATTCGGCCGGCTCGACCACCTGGGACGGCAACGAGCGGCGCGCGAAACGTTCACGCCAGGTTTCGAGGACGACGTAGAAGATCGGGACGAAGGCGAGGGTCAGCACGGTCGCGATCAGCATGCCGCCGAAGACGGTGGTGCCGATCGATTGCCGGCTTGCCGCGCCGGCGCCTGACGCCAGCATCAGCGGGACGACGCCCAGGATGAAGGCGAAGGCCGTCATCAGGATCGGGCGCAGCCTGAGGCGCGCGGCTTCGACGGCCGCAGCGACGATCTCTATGCCTTCTTCACGCCTACGCTTGGCAAACTCGACGATCAGGATCGCATTCTTGGCGGCGAGGCCGATCAGCATGACGAAACCGATCTGCGAGTAGACGTCGATCTGCAGGCCCCGCACCCAGATCGCCAGCAATGCGCCGAGCAGGGCAAGCGGAACGGCGAGCAGCACGACGAAGGGCATCGACCAGCTTTCGTACTGCATGGCCAGAACCAGGAAGCAGAAGACGATCGCCAGGCCGAAGACAAGGGTTGCGATCGAGCCGGCCCGGATCTCCTGATAGGTGATGCCGGTCCATTCGAAGGAGAAATCCCGCGGCAAGGCGGTTGCCGCGACACGCTCCATGGCGGTGACGGCCTGGCTCGAACTGAAGCCTTCGGCTGCGGCACCATTGATGAGAGCGGAGGGATAATTGTTGTAGTGGGTGACCGTTTCCGGTCCAGAAACTGCCTTCAGCGCGCCCAGCGTGCTGAGCGGCACCATGTCTCCGGAACTGCTGCGGACATAGAGCCGTGAAATGTCGGTGGCCTGGGCGCGCGCCTGCTGTTCGGCCTGAAGGGTGACGCGAAAGGTGCGGCCGAACAGGTTGAAGTCGTTGACATAGAGCGAGCCGAGATAGATCTGCAGCGTCGAGAAGATGTCAGGCAGGTTCAGGCCGAGCAGCTTCGCCTTGTTGCGATCGAGGTCGTAGGAATATTGCGGGGTCGAGGTGCTGAAGGTCGTGAACAGCGTGAACGGGTTCAACTCCGGCTGCTTGCGGGCCTCGGTGAGCAGGGCCTGCGTCGCCTCATCGAGTGCCGCGGCACCGCGGCCGGTCAGGTCCTCGACCTGAAACTCGAAGCCGCCCGTCGCGCCGAGACCCTGAATGGAGGGCGGGTCGAAGGCGAGAACCAGCGCTTCCGGAATCTGGATCAGCTTGCCCTGGGCAATGTTCTTGAGCTCGGTCGCGCTTTCGCCGGGGCCGCGCTCGTCCCACGGCTTGAGCACTGCGAACTGGACGCCCGCATTGGACTGGTTGGCGAAGGTGAGGAAGGAGAAGCCGACGACGGAGCCGACGGATTCGACGCCAGGCAGGTCGCGGAGAATTTCCTCCGACTTCTTCGCCACGGCTGCCGTGCGTTCCACCGACGCACCGTCAGGCAATTGGAGGACGACGAAGAAGTAGCCCTGGTCTTCGACGGGCAAGAAGGTGGAGGGAATGCGCTGGGACAATGCGTAGGTTGCGTACAGGGCCAGCCCGAACAGTCCGATGAACGCCCAGCGCCATCGGACGAAGCTGCGAATGCTGCCGGCATAGGCGTTCGACATCCAGTGGAACCCGGCATTGAACCAGCGGAACAGGATGAATTTCGGCGCGCCGCGATGGCGCAGGAACACGGCGCTCAACGCCGGGCTGAGCGTCAGCGAGTTGAAGGCCGAGATGGCGAAGGAGATCGCAACCGTCAGCGCGAACTGGTTGTAGAGCTGGCCGGCGACGCCCGGTATGAAAGCGACGGGGACGAAGACGGCGAGCAATACGCCTGTCGTCGCGATGATCGGGCCGGTGACTTCCTTCATCGCGATTTTTGTCGCCTCCAGAGGCGGATGGCCGTCTTCGAGCTGGCGTTCGACGTTCTCGACGACAACGATCGCGTCGTCGACGACCAGGCCGATGGCCAGCACCATCCCGAGCAGCGACAGCATGTTCAGCGAGAAGCCGAGCAGATACATCACCGTCAAAGTGGCGATCAACGACACCGGTATCGCGATGATCGGGATGATGGTGGCGCGCCAGCTCTGAAGGAAGATGAAGACGACAAAGACGACGAGCAGCAGCGCTTCGACGAGCGTCTTGACCACGTCGTCCATGGCAGCGGAAACGAAGCGGGTCGTATCGTAGAACATGTTGTAGGACATGCCGGACGGGAAGCGCTTCGACAGCTCGTCCATCTTGGCCTTGACACTGCTCTGCAGGTCGAGCGCGTTGGAGCCCGGGGCCTGAAGAACCGCGAGCACGACGCTGTCCTCGCCGTCGAGGCTGAAGGACGACGAGTAGGACAGAGCGCCGAGTTCGATACGCGCCACGTCGCGCAGATGAATTGCGGCGTGGGTTTCAGGATCGACGCGAAGGATGATCTCGCCGAACTGCTGCGGGTCGCTCAGGCGACCGATAGCACTCACCTGCATCTCGAACGGCGTTCCGGATGGAGCCGGCGACTGGCCGATCTTGCCGGCCGCGACCTGGATGTTCTGCTCCTGGATGACGTTCTGTACATCGACGGCGGTGACGCCGAGACTCGCCATCTTGTCGGGGTCGAGCCAGACGCGCATGGAATAGCGGCGCTCGCCGAAGAACTGGACGTCGCCGACGCCGGGCAGTCGCTTGATCGGGTCGAGGATCTGCAGATAGGCGTAGTTCGACAGCGTGGTGAAATCGACCGACTTGTCAGGCGAGCTGAGATTGACCAGCACGTTGAAGTTCGGGTTCTGCTTGATGACGGTAACGCCGGCCTGGTTGACCAGGGCGGGCAGGGAGGGGGCTGCCTGCGAGACGCGGTTCTGGACGTCCATGGCGGCGATGTCGACATCATAACCGACCTGGAACGAGATGATGATGCGCGCCGACCCGTCGTTCGAGCTCGTCGAGGACATGTAGAGCATCCCGGGCACGCCGTTCAGCTGTTGCTCCAGCGGGGTCGTCACGGTATCGGCCACGACCTGCGCGCTGGCGCCGGGATAGTTGGCGGCGACGACGATCTGGGGCGGGGTGATGTCGGGAAACTGCGCGACGGGCAGAAGGAAGTAGGAGATGGCGCCTGCCAGCACCATGATGATCGCGATCGCCGAGGCGAAGATCGGCCGTAGGATGAAGAAGTTGACCATGATGGCTCTCTCCGAGGCGGCTCGTGATGGTCGATGGCTGCCTTGGGGACGGCAACGAAAAACCGTTGCAGCACACGGAACCGTGCGCTGCTCTTGAACAACCCGATATTGACTTGCGAAGGTGGATGTTACTATCTAGTAACAGGATAAATGTTACGGATCGGTAACATTGTCAAGGGCGTTCCAGCGACAAGATTGGAAGCGAGGAAACGTTGATGACAGCTGCTGTCAAATGTCCACCACGGGAACGGATCATCGACGCTGCGCGTGACCTGTTCAGAAAGCATGGCATCAAGGGCATTGGTGTCGATGCCATCGCCGAGGCCGCAAACAGCAACAAGATGACGCTCTACCGCCACTTCGGCTCGAAGGACGACTTGGTGTTTGTCTGCCTGCAGGAGGCTGCAGCCGAAGCTGAAGCCTTCTGGGAGGGGATCAAGGCCGCCAATCCCGGTGATCCCAAGGCGCAACTGAGCGACTGGGTCCGCCGCGCCGGCGAATTCGTCACCGTCGAACATTGCAATTGCGAGCTTCTCGATGCCGCAGCCCAACTGGTCGAGATCGACCATCCCGCGCGGCAGTTCGTCGAGGACCTTCGCAGCCTTTACCGGGTGCGATTGATCGAGCTCTGCAGTACTGCCGGCGCCGCCGACGCCGAACTGCTGGTCGATGCGTTGACGCTTCTGGTCGAGGGCGCGCGGACGAACTGGCGCAGCGCCGGGCCTGGTGGAGCCGCAACGCGCTTCGTGAAGGTTGCGGATATGATCGTCGGCGATTTTTTGGCGTAGCATGGCAGCGGCGTTATCCCCGAGCCGCCAGCCTCCCGCTTGGTAACGCGACCCTCGCATCACGCTCCAGGGACCTGATGTAAACGATCCAAGGGACGCGAAGCGGCCATTCACCGGTCTCGGCCTTAACGTCCGCTTTTGCGCGAAGGCAAAGTTTGCCTGAACGTCCTGTTCGGGGCGCTATGCCGTCATCTGCGATGATCGACTTTTCACCCCCATTGAGGCCATCGTGACTGGGCTCGATGAGACTCAGAGCACCGTTATTTCTTGGTTCACGGCTGGGCGGCTGGCGCGGGTAGTCTCTCCCAACCTAATACCGAGCGTCCGCCATTTGATGGCGACGCTGCTCGTTCGCGCGTGACGAAGGTATCGAACGAGGGGCCGTCCGCTGTGGACTCGAGACGGCGCGCTTGTTCGTCGAGCCGGCCCTTGATCTGAGGATAAGTGCTTACCTTCCTATCGGACGGTGTCTTCGACAGCGTCTACCGTATTGTTGACGTCCTTTCCGGCACCTCTAACCGTATTGGCGCAGGCCGACAGTGCAAACATGCAGGCGATGGCGACGATAGGTACAAAGCGCGATCTCATCATGGACGACGTCTCCCTCATTTAATTTGCCCATCAGGAACGAATACAGGCCAATCTGGTTCCACACTCTCCCCGCCAAAACAAATCACGGTTCAAATGAGAGTAAGGGCCTGCCGTAAAAGATATGGCAAGCTCTTATTACTGGAGCGATTGGGCACGTCCTGGGCTTGGCGACAAGTAATGCCTTGATAAGGTCCGGCCTACTGAATCTCGCCCGATGCTCGCTGGTGGCCTTCTGGCCGTATGTAAAAACCGTTCAACCGTAATCGGCGAGGCATCGCAGTCTGGTGGGCGGTGCGCCCCTCATCTCCCCGGTCCGGTGAGGTCGACGACGAGCGCCACCTGCCGGACCCTTGACTCCTTCACTTTCTCTCGGTGGCCGCGTCATCGCCCGCCATAAATTGAAGAAATTCCTCGAGGTTCGTCCAGCCATCTCCATCCAGGTCGTATTGGCCGTCCTTCGGGTTCGCTGGATCAAGGCCGTTCTTTACTTCCCAGTCATCGGAAAGTCCGTCTTTGTCAGAATCCAGATAGGGCGTTCCCCCAGCCAAGTCCGGCCATCCGCCGACTTGCGTCGGATCGGTTCTGAGCAGTTTTCCCCGGCGTTCTTCAACCACCTCGATGACGCGCTTGTCGACCATATCCCGCTCAGGTTTATTCGCGCCAGCATTCTCCAACACCTGTTCGTAGGCTTGCTGCGGCGTGGATGTGCGGATTGCCGGGGCGTCAAAAGGCTCCGCCACAACAAAATGCCTTTGATCTTCGGCAACGACCAACTTTTCTTCCTGGGCGGCGTCGGTTCGGTAAGTTTCGTCGTAATTGTCGTTGACGTAAATCGCGTGTCCCATCCCGCTTTCTTCAAATAGATGAATCATGTGGTCATCGACGTCTTTATCACCTGCAATCTTGTAGTTGCCGACAACGTTGGCACGGATGGCCGACCATTCGTCGCCGAAAGTCACCACATATTCCCATTTTGGCGAATAAAAAACGTTGTTCACGATGCTTGTGATCCCATCTGGGTCACTGGTTTTTATCTGGGGATTTCGAAACTTGCCCAAGGCAAAAAGCGAGTGGTGCACCGAGATGTTCCCGCCCTTGGTGAACAACATGTTGCGAGCGCGGTTCTTCTTGCCGGGCCCGCCGTACAATAAAGGCTCGCTCGTGATCCCCCACTGCCAGGTAAAATCACTTGCTCCTTCGGAATCGATTGTCTCGTCGGACCCCCAGCTGGCCGATATGTGGTCCAGCATGATGTCTTTCGCTGCCTCAGTATACATTCCCAACGCCCCCGAACAGCAAGCCTCGATCGCATGAGGACCAGGGCGGAGCCGGATATGCCGAATGATCACGTCGTGAGTTTGAATTTCGATCGAGGGGCGAATTTGCTCGTCGCCGTTGCGTATGGCGATTCCGCCCCCCGGAGCCGTTTCACCCGCGATGGTCAGGAACGGGTTCCGGACAACCAGCGACGCGACGTCGAGAACAATAGTTCCGGCAGTTCGAAAAATACAAGTTCGCGGCCCCGATGCCTCAATGCAGTCACGCAACGAACCTGGGCCAAATTCGCTCGCGTTGAC
This sequence comes from Aminobacter sp. P4_D5, assembly GCF_056401815.1. Taxonomy (NCBI): domain Bacteria; kingdom Pseudomonadati; phylum Pseudomonadota; class Alphaproteobacteria; order Hyphomicrobiales; family Phyllobacteriaceae; genus Aminobacter; species Aminobacter sp. P4_D5. The sequence continues at coordinate 8,342 of NZ_JBFUIP010000068.1, forward strand.
AACGAATAATACCTTGCCGCCTCGCCCGCCGACCGCACCGGCGCCAAAACCTTCTGCGGTGGGAAATGCGCGCTGCCTTCCATCTGGAAGCTTCGGCGAAAGCGGCGTCGTCAGATGCTGGGCGGCGGCTTCACCCGGCGCCATCGCTCCTTGGCCGATCAATCCAACCGCAATTAAGCAGCCGAGAGCAATTCTTTCAAAAAAGGCCGGAACATCCACTTCGAAGATTGTTTTCATGCGCCTTCCTTTTCAGGAATTTGAGACATGGCCGTCATGTCGTACCTCGCGCGCACCGCGGCCGCGAGGATGTGGATTACTGGATCTTTCTAAGTCTCTTTCGGAATCCCATCACCGCAGTGCGAGGAACCGGTTTGCAGCTCTAGTTCGCCTGTTCGGTGAGCGAACATGGCGCAGAGTTCACACTTGCCACTCAACCGTTCGATTTGCCGGTGTGCAAATATTGCCACATTGCTCCCAAATGTGCATTGAGCTTAGTCTATGCGCGACATCAGCCTTGTCCGCCCGATTTCGGCTCGCCTCGCCGTCAGCTTGAGAAGCCATTGAACGCCGAGCCGCACCGCGTCGCCGTCGAGAGCGGCCGTCCGGAGATAATTGCCACTCTCATTATTGCGCCAAACCGAATGTACCACTAGAATGCCGTAGCGGAACATAGGCCTTCTCGATGTCCTAGTGACTCATGATCACATCGGCTTCAGACGCTCTCAACGGTGATCTCACTGCCGACCTGCAGCGCCGAAAAAATACGTCTTTTGTCTTTAATCACGCCAACCATACATTAGGCCTGCTGGACGTGTGGGGCTTGGCCAAACGGCGCATCTGGACGATCACCACGGTCGTTTTGGGCTGCACTTTGCTGGCGACAATTGCAGCGCTTACACTTCCGAAGACGTATACTGCCACCTCGGGAGTAGTCTTGGAAAGGAAGGACGTCCGTCCGTTCGCTACCGATGCATCCCTGCAGTCGCTTGACCGTGACCGTTCGGCTGCGGAAACCGAAATGGACGTTCTGCAATCGCGACAGTTCGCCGGCCGCATCGTGGACAAGCTGGACCTTGTCATCGATCCGGGCTTCAACCCGTATGCCCGCAACAAAGACGAACCGAAAAACACTGATGGAATTCTTGCCAGTCTAAAGCAAATCGCCGGAACTTTTCGGCCGACTGTTCCCTCGGTCGAACCTCCAGCTTTGTCAATTCAGCGTGATCGCGCGATTTCGACATTATTGTCTCAATACGATGTGACACGCAACGGCGAGAGTCTCGCCGTCAGGATCACCGTCTCTAATCGAAATCCAAATCTTGCTGAATTGATCGCAAATACAATTGCGATGATGTACGTCGAATCCTCGCTCGAGTTAAAGCAGGACGAGCGGGTTGCGGACAAAGAACGTGCATTGACGACTGGCGGTGCGGTAAGTTTCCTCCGACAAAGCATAGCGCAACCCCTCCTGCAAACCCTTCGGTCTGAAGAGGCGCGGCTTGAGCAAGAGCGAGCGGAGTTCGTAGCGAATCTTGGTGAAAATCATCCGAAGGTCATTAACAAGAACGAGCAGATCGCGACCGTTCGTAAAATGACAAGCGACGAGGTCGAGCGTATATTGGTGGATCTTGAGGCTGAGTCCCTGAAGCCAAGCGCGCGAATTGTGTCGCAGGCAGAAGTTCCAACGTCGCCGTCGTTTCCCATCCCGAGCATTATCATTCCGGCAGCGTTTGCAGGCTCAACCCTGCTGGCCTTTTTGCTGGCTCTTATGCTTGAAGCAACGGACACACGAATCCGAAGCGGCGAGCAGTCGTCGCGGCTCTTGCAGATTCCCAATCTCGGCTATCTGCCGGAGATTCCAAGAAACCGGTTATCGGCGACGCCATTGTCGATCGCTGGGCACCATTTGACTTGCACCGAAGCTGACCGAGCCATCTACATGGCCTGCCGCTCGACCGACATGGGCACACCACATCGCGTTGTCCTGGTAACCCCTTGCCTGCATCGAGGGGCGAGCACTTCCACCGCGTGGGGGATTGCGATGGCCGCCGCAGCGGACGGCCGTCCGACAATGTTCGTAGACTTCGATGTTCGAGAGCGGGGGCGCGCCTACCAAGCGACGACGGAACGCCAGATCTTGCTAGCAGAGGTCCTGCAGAATGATCTAGTCTCGCCTGGAATGAGCTTCATTGAGGCAACCCACGCCTTGTGCGATCCAAACGTGCCGTTGAACTCCAACCGGCTCCTCGACCTTCTTTCGACCATCGAGAAAAACGGATACGAATTCATAGTGCTCCACGCGCCTCCGGTCCTATCGGCAGGGGATGCAAACTGGCTGGCGCCTTTTGTCGACGGGGTGATCCTGACGATTACCTGGGGCAAGACAACCGAAAACCAGCTGGTCGAGGCCGCTTCGCAGCTTAGGATGAACCGCGCAGCGCTCATTGGCACGGTGATCGACCAGGTCAATGTAGGCATGCATGTCCGCCGCGGATATGGAGGATTTGTCATGCCTGCCAAACTCATCCCCATCAGCAATGTCGACCAGGTTCGCGCCACCAACGGAAGAACCCCTGGCCGCAGGCCATCTCACAATGGCGGTCAGCTAGAGGGTCGGCTTTGAGTGGTAAACTCGTGTCCGCAGCCACGAGGTGCCGAAACGAATGAAGTTATTTTGCGGCATGTGACCCAAGGCTCCCCTGCTTGCGACGAGAGCTCAAAGGTAGCCGTAATGTCTAAGCATCCAGCCACCTAGCCGGCGGAACGAGGCCTGCTGACCAACCGGCATCATGGATCGCCACGCCTCATCCATGGCAAGCGAGAACGAAGCGTTCATGCGCAAACGATTTCCTGCGATCTGGTGGCCTGGGTGAACAGTCTCGCGACGTTGCAGATTTTCGCCGACTTTGCTGAAGTCGAGCCCTGCAAATGCACCTATTGTCTGCATCGCATCGGCTGGATTCGATACGAAATCCTCGTATCGCAAGCGCATGACCTTTTGCGAGCCAAGCTTGCGCGCAAGGTATTCCGTTTCGAGATTGACGATGCTCCAGCGTAGCGCTGTCCGGGATATGGATTTTGGTTTGATCTCGCGTTGCAGCCCTCCTTTAACGTCACGCTCGTAGGCTTTGGCCAGCGACCAGGCCACACCACGCCCATCACGCACCACATGAATGACCCGTAAGTCTATCGTCGGAACAAGGGCCAGCGCCATCGCCCTTCCCGGCAGCTTCGAGGAATCGACGATCACCTTTTTGTTGGATTGCGACAACATCGCCTCGAAAAGGCGCCCGGTGTGATGAGCGTAGAATTCAAACTGCTTTCGATTTCCAAGTCCAGACGACAATTTCGCGTGCCCGAACAATCCCTCGATTTTTCGTTGGCACTCTTGATACTGGGGCATCAGCGACACGCGCTGACCTTCGCACCATTGTCGCAAGGCCGGACCCCAGAAGGTGCAGTCATGGACCGGCTGGCCGCACGCGCAGTATTCGTTCTTTCGCCAGACTTGCCGCGTCAGCGCCGTAACTTCTCCCCCGCCGAGCACCTGGGGATGCTGTCCCAAGGCGATATCAAGCACAGTCGTCCCACTGCGCCCGTAACCTGCGACATAGACAACGCGAACTGGTTGCGTCGCCGGCATACGCGCCCCCTGCCCCTAGGCTTAGGCTAGGCATCCTACCCGACTTCGCGTGCAGCATTCAATTCCGGACGACACCGGATTTTCCTGACTTGCTATCGGCAGACGAAGCCTGTGATTTGGCCTTTAGCATTTTTCAGGATCTGGACGCGTGGGGTTAATGTCATGGCATCGTTCAACCGACTGAACGCTCGACCTGTGCAATCCACCGCAGATGCGATGCAGGTGTTGCTCGGCCTCCATTTGCCGCGTCCAGCGCGATTTTATCAGCAGATGATGCTCATTCGCCTCGTCGAGGAGCGCCTGCTCGAGCTTTTCTCACAGGGGCTGTTGTTTGGCACCACGCACACGTCGAAGGGCCAGGAGGCCAATGCGGTGGGGGTGCTGAATGCGCTCGACCGGGACCGCGACGTCGTCTGGAGCAACCATCGCTGCCACGGCCATTTCATCGCCTATTCGGGTGAGATTGAAGGGCTGATCGCCGAGATCATGGGGCGCGTGAGCGGTGTTTGCGGCGGGCGCGGCGGCAGCCAGCATCTGTGTTTTCGCAATTTCCACTCCAACGGCATCCAGGGCGGCATAGCGCCAGTTGCAGTCGGAAGCGCATTGGCCATGAAGGAAGACGGTGCGATTGCCGTGGTATTTCTTGGCGACGGCACGATGGGCGAAGGCATTGTCTACGAAAGCCTCAACCTTGCTTCGGTGTTCGGCGCACCTGTGCTTTTTGTCGTCGAGGACAATGAGATCGCTCAAACCACGCCGAAACACCTTGCCGTCGCCGGGTCGATTGTCGGCCGCGCCGAACCATTCGGCGTGCGGAGCTTCGCTTACGATGGCAGCGACCCGATCGAGATCCATGCGCTTGCCATGAAAGCCGTCGAATATGTCCGCAAGGGCTCCCGCCCCGCCTGGCTTTATCTCCGCACCGAGCGGATCGGCCCCCACAGCAAGGGCGACGATACGCGCCCAGCCGAGCGTATCGAGCAAGCGAAAGCGCGCGATCCGATCCCCCCCATGCGTCGCCGCGTTCCCAACTTCGAAGAAATTGACGCGTTCTGCCGGGCCGCTGTCGACGATGCGGTGAAGCAGGCATCCTCGGCTGATTTGGCGCGGGCCTAGTCCATGCGTGTCGTCGAGTCGATCAATCGCGCGCTTCACGACCTGATGAGTGCCGACCCCAACCTGATTATCCTGGGGGAGGACATCATCGATCCCTACGGCGGCGCGTTCAAAGCCACAAAGGGGCTGTCATCAGCCTATCCGGATCGCGTCTGGACCACGCCCATCAGCGAGGCAGGTCTGGTGGGCGTGGCTGTCGGACTGGCGCTCAAGGGAAAGCCTGCCATTGCCGAACTGATGTTCGGAGATTTCATGGCACTTGCTGCTGATCAGTTGATCAACCACGCAGCGAAATTCCCGTGGATGTACAACGATCAGGTCGAGGTGCCTTTGATCGTGCGCGCTCCCATGGGCGGAAGGCGCGGTTATGGCCCAACGCATTCGCAGAGCCTCGAAAAGCACTTTTGTGGTGTTCCCGGCCTGACGGTCCTTGCCGTGCACGAGTACGCCGATCCGGCGGCACTGCTGCATCGTGCATTTTCCGCACGGTCACCGCATCTGATCATTGAAAACAAGGTGATGTATGCAAGGCCCGTGCATGGCGCGGCAGCGCTGCCGAGCCCGCTCAATCCCGACGTGGCGATCATCACTTACGGCGGCTGCCTGGAACAGGCCGTAGCTGCAGCACACCGTCTCGCCGAGGAAGACGAAATCGTGGCAAAGGTCGTCGCGGTCGAGCAGCTCTCTCCATTTCCCGAACAGGCAGTGCGAAACGCTGTTCGCGGTTGCGCATGCGTGGTGACCGTTGAAGAAGACTCGCCAGGCTGGGGCTTCGGGTCGGAATGCGCGCATAGCCTGATTGGCCATATCAAGCATTTCAGAGCCCTGACGGGCCCCGATCATCCGATCCCGTCCAGCCGGGAATGGGAGAACGATGTTCTGCCCGGATCGGCCGCCATCCGTGCAGCTTGCCTTGAATTGTTTGAGAAAGACTGACGGCCCATGAACCTGTCCATCGAAACTCCCCGCGTTAACGCCAACGAGGATCATCTCCAAGTCATCGATATCAAGGTTGTCGAGGGGCAGCGAGTTGAGCAAGGCGACATCTTGCTCGTTCTCGAAACCACCAAGGCTGCCATCGAAGTCGAGGCGCCACAGGCCGGTATGATAGGTAGGCTCCAAGTCCAGGTCGGCGCGTTTGTCGAAGTCGGCACTGTCTTGTGCCAGATCGTTGATGCGACCGAGGACGTGGAAGCAACAGATCCTGAAGTCATAAAGTTAGAGACCAAGGAGATCACGATAACGGCCAAAGCGCGCAAGGTCGCGGACGAGATCGGCATCGATCTTGCCCATGTCAGCCCCGCCAACGGCCGTATCGGCGAGGCGGAAGTGCGCGCAGCCGCAATCGGAATGGGTCGTCCAAGTCCCGCACCGCGCCAAGCGCCCGATTGCTCGCGCGATATGCGGCGCGCCTTGATCATAGGCGGCGGCGGGCACGCAGCCTGCCTGATCGATGCGCTCAGCAACTCTGGATACGACATCGTCGGCTGCATCGATCAGGCACTGCCGGTTGGCCATTCCGTCTGCGGTGGAATTTCGGTTGTTGGCAAGGAAGACCTACTGGAGCCCTTGTTTTCGGCGGGCACACTTTATGCCTTCATCGGAATTGGCGGCTCAGAGTCGAACGAGACCAGGCGCATGATGTTCGAGCGCGCCACCACGATGGGCTTCATGTTACCGCCGGTGGTTCATCCCTCAGCGGTGATATCGATCGGAACGCATATCGGGCGCGGCTGCCATATTCTCGCGGGCGCTACGATCGGGCCGCGGTGCACGATCGGAGGCAACGTCATCGTCAACCAGGGCAGCATCGTCTGCCACGACAGCATCGTGGACGACCACGTGCATTTAACACCGGGCGCTATCCTTGCGGGCGGTGTCAGCGTTGGTTCCATGACGGTCGTGGGCATGGGCGCGACCGTGCTATTGGGCGTAAAGATCGGTAAAAATGTCCTGATCCACAATGGCTCGGCCGTTGCCAGCGACGTAGCTGACAATACCCTTGTCGATGCCCACGGACGGCGACAGAAGCGCCAGCCAAGCTCGCTCTGAGTTCCATGTGCGCTGGCGCGCCCCATCGACTGCAGATCAACGAACTCGTCCTAGACTTACCCTAAGAATGTCCAGAGAAACGGGGCAATTCCGGTCGACCGGTCCGACGAGTTTGCCTTCGGCTGATTGCGGTCTGGGCGAGAACCAGCAGCGCTTTCTTGAGCCTTGGTCTCGCTAGCTTTGGGGTGCGATTGGCCAGAGCCCATAAAGATGGGCATAGTTGCATGCCCGGGCGCGCTCACATCCCTCACCTTGAACACAGCAATACATGTCGCCGCAAGGATCTTCAGATCCAGCCAAAAACTTCTGTTGTCGACATACCAGACATCGAGCGCCAACCGTTTATCCCATTCGAGAGAGTTGCGGCCATTCACCTGGGCTAGGCCGGTGATGCCGGGCAAGATGTCGTGTCGACGCGTCTGCTCGGGCGAGTAGCGTCCCAGATACTCCATCAGCAAGGGACGCGGCCCGACCAGGCTCATTTCGCCGCGCAGCACATTGATGAGGGAAGGCAGTTCGTCGAGGCTGGTTTTCCGCAGCAACTTGCCAAAACGGGCCAATCTGACGCCATCCGGCAGAAGATTACCGGCCAGGTCCCGTGCTTCCACCATGGTTCTGAATTTGAATATTGTAAATGGTTTGCCGTGAAGCCCAGGGCGTCGTTGCAAAAACAAAATCGGCCTCCCCAAGACGGCAAGAACAGCGATGGCGATCAAAATGATAAGCCAGGACAGCGCAATGAGAAGTGATGTCGCAACAATAAAATCAAATCCGCGCTTAAGCATCATTCTTTACCTTCACCGCCCTAACTTGCGGCTTAGCCACAAATGGAAATTTCTCGACTCGCTTTGCCGCGCTGGCGGGTTCGAAGCCGATGGATTCAAATGGGATTCTAACTCAATATTCTAACAGAGCCTTCAGACAGCAAAACGAGTTTTTTCCTGACCAGCTGACACTGGAACTGTCTTGGCCCGGTAGAGCAGCGACGCTGCCATTTGGGGTCGCGCGCGCGAAGCGCGAGCTGGCCGCCGCATTGGGGAAAAACCTGTCGTCACGATAACCTGGCCAAGAGGTATTTTCTCTCGTAACGAAGCATCCTCGGGCTGAGTATGTCGGACTACGCCGTGGCGGGTTCGGCATGGCAAGTTTCCCCGACGGAGAAAAGGTCATCTAGATATGGTCGTCAACAAGCAGCCGAAGGCCTTACTTTCGACCGAGCTCGCGGCGGCACCCAGACGGCACGAGGCAACGTCCAGATATGCGCGCGAACGACCGCAAGGCCACGCTCATGACCTTGGATGACGTCGATTTCCTGATCATCGGGGCCACCAAGAGCGCAACGACCTGGCTGCAGAAGTCGCTCCAGACAGATCACCAGGTCGGCATGCCGGAACCGGAACTCCACTATTTCAGCCGGAAATTCGATCGAGGCGACGACTGGTACCTTGCCCAGTTCCCGCAAAATGCGGACGGCCTTGTTGCTGGCGAGAAATCCAACTCCTACCTCGAAAGCGCCGAGGCGGCGGGTTTGATATCCAGAAAGTTGCCGAAGGTGAAGCTGGTGGCCCAGCTTCGCAATCCCGTCGAGCGTGCGTATTCGGACTACTGCATGATGTATCGGCGCGGGGAGATCGGTCGCGATGTCGCGTGTTACCTCGACCCGCGTAGACCCCAGAATACCCGCCTCATTAGCGCCGGCCTGTACCATAAGCAGTTGCGGCCCTTCTATGATCGCTTTCCTTCCGATCAGATCCTTGTAACTTTTTTCGAGGTGATGAAGCTCCGGCCGCAAGATCACCTCGGCGCCGTGAGGGAATTCCTTGGCCTCGCATCTGGAGGTACGGTCGCCTGCATCCAGACTAAAATAAAGGACAAGACCACCCCTATGGTGGGCCCCAGGGTGCGCCGGGCCCTCCGGCCGATAAAGCCTCTTGCAGCTCTGTTTCGCGACACCGCGTATTTCCGCAAGGTTCATGCAATGCTCAGCCGCGAGACTCGATACGCTCCGCTGCCTGCGGGCGTACGAGAGCGGCTGGTCGACTATTATGCCCCCGATGTCGAGGCCTTAGGGCGCATGATCGGAAGGGACTTGTCCGCCTGGCTGGCAGACAGTCCCGCTTCGCCGGAGGGCGGAKCTGAGAGCGACTGACGCGAAGGGCAAAAAACCCGCAACTGCGTAAAATCGGAACCACTCAAGGGTTTAACTGACACATCCCGCGCGTCGTGCACCTTTCCAACACCTTTCCAACAATTGACAGCCACCACAAGATACAACGCCGGACCCGGAGTTGAAACCGCGCGGCTGCAACCGCTCTCCGCCCACGCATCAGCTCCAAGGGTCGCTCCTCGCGTGGGTCCGAGAAATCAAGTGCCATGCGGCACCAGCGGGGGGGGTTCACATGAGACACAACCATATCGCTGCGAAAACAGCGCAATTGCGAGACTTAGGCGCAAACGCCAACGGAGAAACTAATACGCCTCAGCCCAATAGCCCGTTACTTGTAACCGTGGCAGCTTCGCTGACTAAGAAATCCCCCTACCTGCGCGCGCGATCGCGGATCTCTTCTGCGGTGAAGTCAACCATAAGCAATCGATATCTCTACGCAGTCGATCTTTCGCTTAGCGCGCTGGCGCTGATGCTGGCGGCGTGGCTCCGTTTCGGCCCGCAAATGTTCCTTACCGACGCCCGCGCGGCCAAAGCGCTCGCGATTCTGACTGCGGTGTTTGTGGTCATCTGCGCTGTAACCTTTCCCGCTGCAGGCCTGTACAAGCGCAAGTGGAAATATGCCTCCATTCCCGATTATGTCGTCCTCGTGCAGGCGATCCTGATCGCCTCGATGGTCCTCATGACGTTCGTCTTTTTGTATTCGCGTTTCGCCATCATTCCGCATTCCATCATCGCAATCGAGATCATGGCGCTGGTATCGTTGCTGGCTGCCGTCAGGCTTAGCTTCCGGCAGGAAGACTTCAGGACCCTGATCGGTGCCCTGCATTGGGCGCCGGCCGATCTCAACCCGCGCATCCCAGTGCTGCTTGTCGGCGCGGGCCACGAGGCCGACCTCTATTTGCGTGCGCTGCAGCGCGACTCGACATCGACGCACGAACCGGTGGGGTTCCTCAACAATTCTCCTGACGAGACCGGGTCGATGATGCGCGGCGTCGCGGTGCTGGGCTCGACAGATGAATTCGACGCCGTCGTGGCCGAACTTGACGGCCGAGGCCAGCGGCCTCGCCACCTCATCTTCACAGCACCGCTTTCTTCATTTGAGAGCGGCGAAGCGGAGCGGCTGATCGCCTGCGCCGACCGGTTGGGCATGGCCGTTTCACGGCTGAATCCCGCGACAGAATTGCGAAATCCCCGAGTTGCCACCGAGTTCGAACTGCGGCCTATCGAGCTCACCGACCTGCTGGAGAGGCCGCAGGCTGCGCTCGATGTCGCCGCCATGCAGCGTTTTATCGGCGGCCGCCGCGTCATGATCACTGGCGCCGGCGGCTCGATCGGTAGCGAACTGGCTAGACAGGTAGCAAGGCTCGCGCCATCACGGCTGGTTCTTGTCGATAGCAGCGAGTTCAACCTCTACTCGATCGACCTTGATCTTGCGGAAAATTTCCCCGCCATAGAGCGTTCGGTGCATTTGTGCGACGTGCGCGACAAACGTCGTGTCGAAGGGGTGTTCGCGCAGCACAGGCCGGAACTCGTATTCCACGCCGCCGCCCTCAAGCATGTGCCGATGGTCGAGCTTAACCCSTGCGAAGGCGTGCTCACCAACGTSTTCGGCACGATGAACATCGCCGAGGCGGTGAAGCGCTGGGGCGCGCTCGGCATGGTGCAGATYTCCACMGACAAGGTGGTRAACTCRCCCAAYGTGATGGGSTCSACGAARCGGCTTGCSGAACTCTATTGCCAGTCACTCGACCTGGAAGGAGCGACCGACGCTGCCTCTCCGCGTTTCATGACCGTGCGCTTCGGTAATGTGCTTGGTTCCAGTGGGTCGCTGATCCCGTTGTTCAAGCGGCAACTTGCACGTGGCGGGCCACTGACCGTCACGCACCCTGAGATGATGCGCTTTTTCATGACCATTCGCGAGGCCGTCGAACTGACGCTTCAGGCGTCGGCCTATGGTCTCGAGAAGAAGTTGGGAAGCGGCGAAATCTTCGTTCTCGACATGGGCGAGCCGATCAAGATCATCGACATCGCACGGCGGATGATCCGCCTGGCCGGCTTCGTGCCCGATCAGGACGTGCACATCCAGATCGTCGGCTGCCGTCCCGGAGAAAAGCTGTTCGAAGAGCTTTTTGACGTCTCCGAGAAGCGGGTCAATCCGCCTGTCCCTGGAGTCATGGGGGCAGTGCCGACGCCAGTGCCACTGTCCGTACTTTATGAAGGCTTCGAGCGCCTGCGTTCGGCGGCAATGGAAGGCGATACCAAGTCTGCTTTTGAAACGATGAGCTTCATCCTGTCGCAGAGCGATGGACGCAATAATGGGCTGACACCATGATTCCCACAATGCCTCCCTCCTCGATCACACAGCAAACGCACCCCACCATCAAACAGAGCCATCTCGACCGGCTGGAAGCCGAGGCCATTCACATTTTCCGGGAAGTCGCGGCAACGTTTTCGAAGCCGGTGATGCTGTATTCGGTCGGCAAGGATTCTTCGGTCCTGCTGCATCTGGCGWTGAAAGCCTTCTATCCGGCAAAGCCGCCGTTTCCGTTTCTCCATGTCGACACGACCTGGAAATTTCGCGAAATGATCGCGTTTCGCGACGCCATGGTGACCAGGCATGGCTTCGATCTCCTGGTTCATATCAACGAGGATGGCGTTCGCGAGGGCATCAATCCCTTCGTTCACGGTTCCAACACCCATACGCACGTGATGAAGACGGTCGCGCTAAGGCAGGCGCTCGACAAATACCGCTTTGATGCCGCGTTTGGCGGGGCCCGCCGCGACGAGGAAAAATCCCGAGCCAAGGAACGCATCTTCTCCTTTCGCAATACCAATCACGCCTGGGACCCCAAGAACCAGCGGCCGGAAATGTGGAAGATCTACAACACGCGAGTCGCGCCGGGTGAATCGATCCGCGTCTTTCCGCTGTCGAATTGGACCGAACTCGATATCTGGCAATACATCCTGCAGGAAGAAATCCCGATCGTACCACTCTATTTCGCCAAGCGGCGGCCGGTCGTCGAGCGCGACGGCATGTTGATCCTGCGCGACGACGAGCGCATGAAATTGCTGCCGGGCGAAACCGTCGAGCATCGTCTCGTTCGCTTCCGCACGCTCGGCTGCTATCCGCTGACCGGCGCCATTGAATCGGACGCTTGCGACCTCCAAGCCATCGTCATGGAAATGCTCACCGCACGGACTTCCGAGCGTCAAGGCCGTCTCATCGACAAGGACGAGACCGGTTCAATGGAGAAGAAAAAACGCGAGGGCTATTTCTGATGACGAGGCACGACCTTCCCGTTTCCGCCGCGCGTTTCGACTATGGCGACTTCATAACGGACCAAAACGAAAAGTCGCTGTTGCGGTTTTTGACCTGCGGCTCGGTCGACGACGGCAAGTCAACGCTGATCGGCCGCCTGCTCTACGACACCAAGCTGATTTTCGAGGATCAGCTTGCCGCGCTGGAAAGGGATTCTAGCAAACATGGCACCAATGGTGCCGACATCGACTTCGCGCTTTTGGTCGATGGCCTGGAGGCCGAGCGGGAGCAAGGCATCACCATTGACGTCGCCCACCGCTTCTTCGCGACGCCCAAACGCAAGTTCATCGTCGCCGACACCCCCGGCCACGAACAATATACCCGCAACATGGCAACCGGCGCTTCGACCGCCGATCTGGCCATTGTGCTGGTCGATGCCCGCCGGGGCATTCTGCAACAGACCCGCCGCCACTCCATCATCGCTTCGCTGCTCGGCATCCGTCACGTAGCTCTTGCCGTGAACAAGTTCGATCTGGTCAATTTCGACCGGGAGGTTTTCGAGCGCATCTCAGCTGAATATCGTGACTTTGCGTTCAGTCTCGGCTTCCAGTCGATCGAGCCGATCCCGATGTCGGCACGCTATGGCGACAACGTCACCCGGCCGTCGGATGTAATGCGCTGGTATTCGGGCCCGACGCTGCTCGAACACCTCGAGGCGATTGCGATAGACGGCGACGCGGTGGACAAGCCGTTCCGTCTGCCAGTCCAGTATGTGAACCACCCCAACCAGGATTTTCGCGGCTTCTCGGGCACCATGGCGTCGGGATTTGTCAGCACTGGCCAGACCGTAGTTGCAGCGAAGTCGGGGCGCTGCTCGCGCGTGAAGCGAATCCTCGTCGGTACAGCGGATAGTCCGCTGGCAATCGCCGGCCAGTCGGTCACCCTTTTGCTGGAGGACGAGATCGAGATCTCGCGCGGCGACGTGCTGTCCACCGTCGATGTACGCCCCGAAGTGGCGGACCAGTTCCAGGCTACAATCGTCTGGTTCGACGACAAGCCGCTGCTGCCCGGCCGGCCTTACATTCTACGCACGGAGACCGACCAGGCAGGAGTGACGGTGACTGCGCTGAAACATCGGATCAACGTGACGAGCTTTGCCAAAGAAGCCGCAGCACATCTCGACATGAACGAGATCGGCGTATGCGATCTCTCTGTCCAGGCGCCAATCGCTTTCGACCGCTACAGCGACAACCGTGTCACCGGCGCGTTCATCCTCGTCGACCGCATGACCAACGCCACCGTGGGTGCTGGCATGATCAGCCATCCGTTGCGGCGCGCGCGCAACATCCACTGGCAGATGCTCGACATCGACCGCAGCCAGCGCGCGGCGCAAAAGTTTCAAAAGCCAGCCGTACTGTGGTTCACTGGCCTGTCGGGATCGGGCAAGTCGACAATTGCCAACCTGCTTGAGAAAAAACTGAACGCGGCTGGCCGGCACACCTATCTGCTCGACGGCGACAACATCCGCCACGGGCTCAACCGGGATTTGGGTTTCACCGAGGAGGACCGGGTCGAAAACATTCGCCGCGTGGTCGAAGTCGCCCGGCTGATGGCCGATGCCGGGCTGATCGTGCTCGTGTCCTTCATTTCGCCATTCCGCGCCGAACGACAGATGGCACGCGAACGGATGGAAGAGGGTGAATTCGTCGAAATATTCGTCGACACGCCATTCGAGGAATGCGCAAGGCGCGATCCGAAGGGGCTTTATGCGAGGGCCCTGAATGGCACGATCAAGAATTTCACTGGTCTCGATTCGCCCTACGAACCTCCCGAGAACCCGGAACTCCATCTTCAAACACTCGGCAGAAACGCTGAGGAGATGTTGGATGAACTGGAGAATTGGCTCGATGAGCACAGTATGGTTCGCTGCTTCAACCCTAGCGGACAGGAACCCGGCCCTCGGGAGTCGACGGGCGAGCACTCCACGACTCGAACTTAGCAATCTGGAGCGCCCGTGCACGGCGACCGGCAATCCCTTGCCGATGCCGTACAGGAGGAGGAGGAGGTTGCGATATTCGCGTGACGCCTCCCAACTGTCCGCCGAGGCTGATTGACTCCCGCACGTCCGCAGCCTGCGTAGCGACGTCGACGCTCCAGCAGCTTCTTGTACGACTTCTCCAGGCCCTGCACGTGGATCGCCGGCCCCAGGACCTGATTGGGTGTCATCTGAATATCCGTTCTCTCGTTACTGTTCGTTGCCCGCGACCCGATCAATGGCGTCGGTCAGCTGTTCCCGCTCCTTGTTGGTCCCCTGACCCTACGAGTAGTTCATGAGAAACGTCTCCGCGAACTCCAGGGGTTCTCCCCGACGATCTCGCGGATCGGGGTTCCGTTCGCGGCGCTCTGCTCGAATGGATCTGCAAGATCCTCCAGCATCGAAAACAGGGTGTCCCCTTTCGTTATCGCCCCAAAGTATATCAGGTACTGATTCAGCGCATCGATCGCCGTGCCATAGTTCGCGGGAAGCCCTTCCGTGCGCGCCTTGTACTGCAGGTAGCGCTTCTTCTGCTCGAGGGACCCTGTGATCTGCTCGATCCATCCTGTGGCCATGTCTAATACCTCCTTCGCGGAGCTGTTCGAGCTATCTCCGCCATGGCAGGCCCGTCCGGCGGCACTTTGCCTGTGCGAATTTACACCCCGCTCATTTCGCACCTGAACAGCGCTTTACCCCTTCTCCATCATCACCCGTGTCCGCCGCTTGATCTCAACGGCATTCACAAACGCTATGGAGACGCCCGATGAACGGTCGAAACGCCGGCTTGCCGCCACGCTTTCTGCGCACCAAGGAAGCGGCCAATTTCCTCAGCCTCTCCGCCCGCACCCTCGAAAAGCATCGCACCTACGGAACCGGCCCCGCCTATCGCAAGCTTGGCGGCCGCGTCGTCTACGCCATCGACGATCTCGAAGCCTGGGCCGATCGCGGCGCGGTGACGTCCACCTCCGATCCGCGCGGTACTGTCCTTCCCGCCAAGCGCTATCCGACAACGCCTCCGGCGCATGCCGGTCGATACGCCCGCTGATTGCGCGGCGGTTCTCTTTTGTCGGGTCGGACTCGCCCACAGTCGGAACGCGGACAGCTCGATCTGTTCCATGCGCTTCCAGGCAACTTCGCGCCCCGCGATGCGCAGGACCTCATGGCCTATCCATTCTTCTCTCTCGCAAAATCGAAACGCGTCACGCCCATCGACTTCAAGGCTGGCGACGAGACCATCCGAGTCGAGGCCGTGCCGGATCATGGCATGGCCACGATCTGGGACGCCGACATCCTGATCTGGGCCGCCAGCCAGATCGTCAATGCTCGCGACGCTGGCTTGCGCACCTCGCGCCTGATGGCGACCACACCTTACGAAATCCTGACCTTCACCAGCCGGGGCGTCGGCGCGCGCGATTACCAACGGCTGAAAGCCGCGCTCGATAGGCTCCAGTCCACAACGGTCGCGACCTCCATTCGCCAGCCGGCGGAAGGCCGCCGCCATCGCTTCTCCTGGATCAATGAATGGCAGGAGCGCACTGATCGCGAGGGACGGCCCGTCGGCATCGAGCTGATCCTGCCCGACTGGTTCTATCGCGCCGTCCTCGATGACGCGCTCGTGCTGACCATCGACCCGGCGTATTTCGATCTGACCGGCGGCCTCGAGCGCTGGCTCTACCGGATCGTGCGCAAGCACGGCGGACGGCAGTCCTTCGGATGGAGCTTCGACTTCGCGCGTTTGCATCAGAAGTCCGGCAGTCTCTCGCCGCTCAAGCACTTCGTCTACGACCTGCGTGACATCGTACGCCGGCAGCCCCTGCCCGGCTATCGCCTCGCCATCGCGCGCCAGGCCAATGGCCCAGACGTCCTCACCTTCGTCGGTTCCGATCCGACTTTTTTCACCCCGCCGCGCCCGCGACGGAAGCCGTCAACGCGCTTTGGGGAAAAGCTGTGAATTCACTCGTGCTATCGGGGACCGCCCCTATCGTGCCATCGGGGACCCGATCCTCGTGCTATCGAGGACCGGAATCGACGATTCATCGTCCCGATTCAAAGCCTTGCGGCCGCCGTAACTTATCTAACCCAGATTCCTTCGGAATCTTTCTAACGGACCCGCGTCTTGGCTGGCTTGGGGATAACATCGCCAAGCCAGCGAAGAGCGGCCCATGCGGCCGGTTTCACCGCGCGGCCCACCGTCGACATCACGCCGGATCTGCGCGGTCGCATCCAGATCGCCGCGTACAAGCGCGGCATCCCATCACCGACATGCCTCCCGACCTGGTCGCGCGCGAATTCAACGCAACATCAGGAGACAAAACATGAACTACATCGCAGCCTCCCGCATGCGCGGCGGCCCGACGCTGGCCGCGCTCCCAGTCAACAACCTCATCCATGTCGAACTGACCTGGATCGAAAAGAAGATCGAGCACTGGATTCGCTTCGGCGCGTCCGCTCATGAACAGATCCTCGACCGCCGCCGTCGCATCCTCTCCTTCCGGCCCGGCACCGTCTTCGCCTTCGTGCGCTGGGCCTCGAACGACTTCGGCACAATCATCTCGCGCATCGACATCGTGCGCGCCGTGACACGCGGCGAAGCCTACCAGACGCTACCCTTCGTGCGCCCCGGCGGCGACATCCTGCTCAAGATCGAGAGCTGGCCTAAGGTCGAGCGCGTGCTGCAGGCGATCGACGCCATCGAGCAGCTCGGCATCGATCCAGAAGCGGTCTCCCCGGACTATTGGCGGCAAGCCCACAACCGCGTGACCGCCGGACAGGAGCCGCGCACCTATTCACTCGAACAGCATCGCGCGTTCCTTCTGCGCCGGAGGGCGGAGCCATGAGCCGCATCGCCATCGTCCTCTCGACGGTGTTCGTGACGATGGGCGTCGGCTATCCGGCACTCACGCCGATGCCGATCAAGCTCATTTGGAACGCCTCGCCCAGCGTGCCGATCGGGCTCTATGAGATCGACTTCGACGGTCCGTTCGAAGTCACCGATCTTGTTGCCGTCGACGCACTCGAACCTCTCGCGACGTTCCTCGCCGAGCGCAGCTATCTGCCCAAGGGCGTACCGCTCCTCAAGCGCGTTCGCGCGGTTTCCGGCCAAACCGTCTGCCGCAACAACCTTGCCATCACCATTGACGCCATCGAGGCCGGCTCCGCACTCGAGCGCGATCGCACCGGCCGCGAGCTGCCTGTCTGGCAGGGCTGCCAGCACATTCCGAACGGCGAAATCTTCCTCATGAACTGGCAGGTCCGCGACAGCCTAGACGGTCGCTACTTCGGCCTCACCTCCACTGACCAGATCATCGGCCGCGCCGTCCCGCTGTGGACCGACGAGGAAGGCGACGGTCGCTTCGAATGGCGCGCACCCATGCGGTGAGCGCGCAACAGGCGACGCTTCGCCGCGCCGTCCTCAGCATCACCGCAACAACAGAAAGGACCCATATCGTGGCTCAGATCGGACAGTTTACGCGCGAGGTGACAGGCTTTGTCGGACGCGTTCACACCCTCACCTTCCACCTTGAACTCGCTATCGTCTCGGTCGATCCGGGCGACACCGAGAATGCGCCCGACTACCGCATCCATCGCGGATCGGAGGATGGACCGGAGGTCGGTGCGGGCTGGACGCGCACGAGCGACAAGGCAGGCGAATACATCTCGTTGCAGCTCGACGATCCGACCTTCGACGAGCCGATCCGCGCGCGCCTGTTCCAGAACGGCGACGACGCCTCCTCCTGGTCGCTGCATTGGAACCGCCCGCGTGAGCGCGGCGAGAAAGCGTAAGCAATGCAGTTTCCGGGCATGTCATCACCGCAGCGGCGGCGGCACAAGCTGTGCCGTCGGCTGGCAGATGGAAGGCGGCGCGTTAGCCCGCGCCTTGCGCTTCTTCTCCTTTTCGGCCTTCTCCTCCATGCTTGCGCGACCGGCACTGCTCTTGCCGAGCCAGTCGCTGCACTACAACCGTCACAGACCGATCCCTATGCCGCTCACATCGCCGATGCCTCGAGGCGTTTCGGCGTTCCGGTCGCCTGGATACGCGCCGTCATGCGCACGGAGAGCGCAGGCGACCAACATGCCGTCTCTGGTGCCGGAGCGCGCGGCCTGATGCAGATCATGCCCGACACATGGGAGGAATTGCGCACGCGTCTGTCACTAGGTCGCGATCCCTTCGATCCACGCGACAACATTCTGGCGGGCACCGCCTATCTGCGCGAGATGCACGACCGCTTCGGTTCGCCGGGGTTCCTCGCAGCCTACAATGCGGGGCCGGCGCGCTACGAAGGCTATCTTGCAGGGCGTCCATTGCCCACGGAGACCCGCGCCTATGTCGCGACGCTCGCCCCTCTTATCGGTGGAGGTTCGCTGACAGATTCAGCGCCGAGACCCGCTGCGTCGATCACGGCGGAATCTCTAGCATGGCGTCGCTCATCGCTCTTCGTTCCGACCGCCGTTGGCATCGTCGCCGCAGAGCAGACGCAATCCGACAGCGACAAACCCGCAACGGTGGAGAGTGCCAGCGTGCGCGATGTCTCCGCCACCACACCGCGCTCGAACGGCCTCTTTGCCGTGCGTATCAGCGCAGGAAGCCCGCAATGACGGTTTTCGTGGCGTGGCGCGAACTTGCGTATCCCCGGAGAGGATGTGCGGCACGGTGGGGTGGCGCAGGGAAACACGGTAAGCGTCCGGGGGCTGCACGTGATGTCAGGCATTGACAGGATTTGCCGCTTTCCAGGCCCACGGCAGGAGGTCGTCGAGGCTGTTGACGGGATGTCCGTCAAGCATGCGCTGAAGTACGTCGGCGAGATAGGCGTAGGGCTCGACGCCGTTGAGCTTGGCGGTCTCGACCAGCGAACAGACGATCGCCCAGCGGCCGCCTCCCCCGTCCGACGGGACCTCATGATGCCCGGATTCTAGGGCATGAGGTGGAGGTCGCCTATCCGTTCCACCCGCTGTTCCGGCGGCCCGCGATCGTGATTGCAGATCAGTTCCACAACGGCAGTCGTCATTTGACCCTGCGCTCAGGCGAGTGCCCATCCTTCCTGGTTCCCGCATGGATGCTTGATCCAGCGGTCGCATCGGTCAAAACCACTGACGTTCCGCGCATTTCGGTTGCCCGACTTTTAGATCTTAGGGCGTTCCTGGACTCAGGCCTCGCCTGCAACCTTGGGGAAGAGATTCCCGAAGGAGGCACTGATGGCGAAGCAGTGGACGCATGCGCAACAGGATCTGTTCGAGGAGCCGCCGCCAGCCATGAGGCTCGCGCCGGCGGAGCGGACGAAAGCGGTGGAGCAGCTACAGGCACTCCTGATGGAGGCGATGGTGGCCGTGGCAGATCAGTTGGAGGCGGGCGATGACGAAGATCACGGCTGATCATCTGGTACGGAACGCCATCGTCTATGTCCGGCAATCGACGGCTTTCCAGGTTGCCCGGAACCTGGAAAGCCAGCGGCGGCAATACGGCCTGGCCGATCGGGCCCGCCAGTTGGGGTGGCCCGACGTCGAGGTGATCGATGACGATCTTGGCCGATCGGGCGGGGGCGCACGCCGGCCCGGCTTCGAAAGGCTTCTGGCGGCAATCTGCGAGGGCCGCGTCGGTGCCGTGCTCTCGCTGGAGGCTTCCAGGCTGGCGCGCAATGGGCGCGACTGGCATACGCTCCTGGAGTTCTGCGGTCTGGTCGGCACACTGATTGTCGACGAGGACGGCGTCTACGACTCGGCCTCGCCCAACGACCGGCTCCTGCTCGGCATGAAGGGCACGATGAGCGAGATGGAACTCTCGGTCTTTCGGCAACGCTCGACCGAAGCAATGAAGCAGAAGGCGCGCCGGGGCGAACTCTTCCTCACCGTGGCGATCGGCTATGTGAAGGCTGGTGGAGACCGTATCGAGAAGGATGCAGATCGACGTGTCCAGGAGGCCATCGCGTTGGTGTTCCGCAAATTCGCCGAGCTTCAGACGATCCGCCAGGTACTGGTGTGGTGCAGGCAGGAAAAGGTTCTGTTGCCTGCCCTGGGCAACAGTGCGGTCGGCCGGGTTATCTGGCGCTTGCCTGTTTATCCGACAGTTCATCACATGCTGACCAACCCCGTCTATGCCGGCGCCTACGCCTTCGGCCGCCGAACCGCGCGCGTGACGATCGAGAACGGGCGCAAGCGGGTGGTCCGGAGCATGCAGCGCGACTGGCGCAACTGGGAGGTTTTGATCCGCGACCACCACGAGGGCTATATTGCCTGGGCCGAGTACGAAAGGAATCAACAGCTGATCGCCGATAACACCAACGGCAAGCGGTTCATGAGCCGAGGCGCGGTCCGCACCGGCGAAGCACTGCTGCCCGGCCTGCTCCGCTGCGCCCGGTGCGGCAAGAAGCTTCACGTCCGCTACGGCCAGACTTATCGTTACGAGTGCGTGGGCGCCTTCAACCAACTCGCGGCGGCGCGATGCATCACCTTTGGCGGAATGCGCGTCGACCATGTGCTTGCCAAGGAAGTGCTGGACAGGCTCCAGCCTCTGGGCGTGGAAGCGGCACTGGCGGCCGTAGAAACGCTCAGTCAGCAGCGCTCGGAGAAGAAGAGCCAACTCGACCTGGCGCTGCAGCAAGCGCGCTACGAGGCTGCCAGGGCGCAGCGTCAGTACGACGCCGCCGATCCAGAGAATCGCCTTGTAGCTGGAGAACTGGAGCGGCGATGGAACGAACGGTTGGCTGCAGTTCGTGATCTTGAACTCGAGATGGATCAGCTCGATTCCGACAAGGCGCCGGCGCTGACCGAGGCCGACCGCGAGCGGCTCATGGCGCTCGGTCAGGACCTGATTCGTGCTTGGGAGAGCCCCGGCACCACGCCGGAGACGCGCAAGAAGATCATCCGCACGGTCATCGCCGAGATCATCGTCGATGTCGTCGGCGATAACCTGGAGCTGATCATCCACTGGCAGGGCGGTGACCATACCCGTCTGATGGTGAAGCGGAACCGCGCCGGCCAGACGCGGTGGACTACCGACGCGGAAGTGGTCGACTTGGTTCGCGCCCTGGCTCGCCAGATGCCTGACGAAACGATCGCCGCGGTACTTAACCGATCCGGTAAGACGACCGGGCATGGCAAGAGCTGGACACGGGGGCGTATCTGCTCCCTGCGCCATCAACATGACATCGCCGTCTATCGTGACGGCGAGCGCGCCGAACGCGGAGAGGTTACGCTCGATGAGGCGGCCGCAGCCCTGACCCTCAGCCAATCGACCATCCGCCGTCTCATCGCCGAGGGCGCTCTTCCG
>NZ_JBFUIP010000069.1:0-29643 GCF_056401815.1 Aminobacter sp. P4_D5
GCATGCGCTGGGTGACGAGGAAGCCGCCGAAGATGTTGACCGAGGCGAGCACCAGGGCGATGAAGCCAAAGCCGGTGGCAAGCCCCGACGCGGCGATGCCGACGGCCAAAAGCGCGCCGACGACGATCACCGAGGAGATCGCGTTGGTCACCGCCATCAACGGCGTGTGCRAGGCCGGCGTCACCTGCCAGACAACGTAATAGCCAACGAAGATGGCGAGCACGAAGATGGCGAAGCGGAAGACGAACGGGTCGATCGCTCCACCCGACAGCGCATGTGCCGCACCGCCGGCGGCCTCGGCCGCATTTTGGGCGGTGGCGAGATCCTGGACGCCGAGCCGGACGGCACCAACCGCCTGGTCGAGCTGGTCGAGGGCTTTTTGAAGACCTTCCATCATGCGTCTCCCTGAGATGACTTCTTCGACGTCTTGGGCTGAGCCGGCTTCTTCACGGCAGCCGGTTTGTCGGCTTTGGCTGCGGCCGGTTTTTCAGGCACAGCCTTTTCAGGCGACGCCTTTTCAGGCTTGGCGGGCGCAGCCGCGGCACTGGCGAAGTTCGGGTGCACCACGCGCCCAGCATCGGTCAGCATCGTTGCCTTGACCAGCTCGTCGTCGCGGTTGATGGCGATCTTCTTGCTCGTCTTGTCGACCATGGTCTCGAGGAAGGCGAACAGGTTCTTGGCATAAAGCAGCGAGGCGGACGCCGCGACCCGGCCCGGCACGTTGAGGTGGCCGACGATTTTTACGCCATTGGCGGTGGTGACGACCTTGCCGGGCACAGCACCTTCGACATTGCCGCCGCGTTCGACGGCGAGATCGACAAGCACCGAGCCCGGCTTCATCGAGGCGACCATCTGGGCCGACACCAGCTTCGGCGCCGGACGGCCCGGGATCAAGGCGGTGGTGATGACGATGTCCTGCTTGGCGATGTGCTCGGCGGTGAGCGCCGCCTGCTTGGCCTGGTATTCCTTCGACATCTCCTTGGCGTAGCCGCCGGCGGTCTCGGCTGCCTTGAACTCCTCGTCCTCGACGGCGAGGAATTTGGCGCCGAGCGAGGCGACCTGCTCCTTGACCGCCGGACGCACGTCGGTGGCAGTGACGATCGCGCCCATGCGGCGCGCGGTGGCGATCGCCTGCAGGCCGGCAACGCCGACGCCCATGATGAACACCTTGGCCGCCGGCACGGTGCCGGCCGCCGTCATCATCATCGGCAAGGCGCGGTCATATTCGCCCGCACCGTCGATCACCGCCTGGTAACCGGCAAGGTTTGCCTGCGACGACAAAACGTCCATCACCTGGGCCCGGGTGATGCGCGGCATCAATTCCATGGCGAATGCCGTCACACCCGCCTTGGCCATCGCCGCAAGTGCAGCGTCGTTGCCATAGGGGTCCATAATGGCAAGCACGGCGGCACCTGGCTTGTAGCCCTTGAGCTCGGCTTCATCAGGCCGCCTGACCTTCAGCACGACATCGGCGCGTCCCGCATCGGCAGCCTTGCCGATGACAGCACCGACAGCGGCGAAATCGGCATCGGGAATGCGCGACAAGGTCCCTGCCCCTGTCTCGACAACCACGTCAAAACCAAGCCCCACCAGGCGTTTCACCGTATCCGGCGAAGCCCCAACACGGGTTTCAATCAACTCAAGCTCTTTGGGGATGAAAATGGTTCCGGACATCCGGGCTCTCCGCGCAAATGTTCGTCCGCCGGGAAGTTTCCCGGCGGCGCTCATGCCGTTATTGTCGTAATTGCCGATAGGCGGATCGGCTGAACCGACTAGGGGGCCAACCCGCTAGTGGGCGACAAGAATGCCCTTGGCCTCGAAGATCGCCCGGATCTGCCGGACATAGCCGTGATAGTCCTTGTCCTCGTGGGTCTTGCTCCACTGGCGCGGGCGCGGCAGGTCGATCTTGAGATCGAGGTCGATGCGGCCGGGGCGCGGCGACATCACCAGCACGCGGTCGGCGAGAAACACTGCCTCGTCGATGCCATGGGTGATAAACAGCACTGTGTTGCGCAAGCGAAGCCACATCGACTGCAGATCCATGATCATCTGTTCGCGCGTCAGCGCGTCAAGCGCGCCAAAAGGCTCGTCCATCAGCAGCAAGCCGGGCTCTTGGATCAGCGCACGGCAGATCGCCACGCGCTGGCGCATGCCACCCGAGAGCTCGGACGGAAACTTGTTGCCGAACCCGTCAAGCCCGACCTGGGCCAGCAATTCTTCGGCTCGAGGCCTGTATTTTGCCACGTCGAGCTTTTTGATCTCGATCGGCAGCAGGATGTTGTCGAGCACAGAGCGCCAATAGAGCAACAGATCCGATTGGAACACGACGCCGGTTTTCGGATGCGGCTTGCTGACGCCGTCGCCGTCGATGGCGATGCTGCCGGTCGAGGCAGGCGTCAGGCCGGCAAGAAGCGAAAGCAGCGTGCTCTTGCCGCAACCGCTGGGCCCGACGACGGCAACGAAGCTGCCGGGCTCGATCTTGAGATCAATCTTGTCGAGAGCGAGGACGTCATCGTCCTCACGTGTCTTGTAGATCTTGGAAAGCCGGGAAATGTCGACCGCCGCGCCCATCTGGGTAGTGGCACTCATGGGATTGCCTCACTGAACCTGTTTTCGTTGTCGGCTGCTCCGGCAGCCGGCTTATTTGGCGGAGTCGCGCTTGTAGGTAACTCGGCTCTCGATGGTATCGATGATGAAATAGAGCATCACACCAAGTCCGGAGATCGTGACCACGGTGGCGAAATTGAGCGTTGTGTCGAACTGCGAGTTGGCCTGGAGTTGCAGGTAACCAAGGCCGCGTTCGGCAGCAACATACTCGCCGATGACTGCACCGATGACGGCGAGCGACACCGCCACCTTGAAGCCACCGAAGATATTGGGCAGTGCCGCCGGCAGACGGACCTTGAAGAAGGTCTGCCATTCGCTTGCCCCCATCGAACGGACGAGATTGACCAGGTTTTTGTCCAGCGATTGCAAGCCGACCACCGTCGAGATGACGATCGGGAAGAACGAGATCAGGAAAGCCAGCGTGATCTTGGGCGCCCACCCGTAGCCGAGATACAGCACCAGCAGCGGCGCAAGTGCGACCTTCGGCACCGTCTGCAGGGCGACCAGGATCGGATAGATGGCGCGTTCGAAGGCCCTGGAATAGAAGATCGACAGCGCCAGGGGGACGCCGACCAGTACCCCCAGGGCAAAGCCGGCGACAACTTCGAAAAGCGTCACATAGCCATGGGAGGCGAGCAGCGGCAGTTCGTTGACGATCCGCGTGGCGATAGCCAGCGGGGTCGGCAGAACGAACTCCGAGAGCCCCGACCAAGGAACCAGAATCTGCCAAGCGCCAAGCAGCACGATCGCGAGGATAAGCGCCGAGTAGCGCTCCAACCAAGGCCCACGCGATTTCTTCTTGCTGCTCATATTCTTGCCTTGCTTCTTCTGCGCCTGACCGGCGCCGATTACATCCGTGCTCGCCACCGTAGCCTCACTGCGTCAGAAGTTCATTGGTATAAAAGGTCGAGATGGGCTTCGGTTCGCCGATATCGTCGACGCTACCGATCAGCTTGAGCGCATCGGCAATCGTCTTTTCATCGACCCATCCTAGAGGTTTGCCTGTCGCTGCCGGAATGGATTTTGAAGTCGCCTCGATCTGCTCGCGGACAACCTTGTCGGATGGCCCAGCCTGCCATACCGCCTTCAATGCGGCGGTTGCGGCTGCAGGATCACTGCGCGACATTTCGATTGCTTTGCTTGTGACAGAAAGGAAACTGCGAAGCGCGTCGCCCTTCTTCTCTACACCGTCGGCGCTAGCGACAACCGCTAGTCCAGGGACAGCAAGGCCAAACTCCTCCATGTCAAGGACAGCGAAATTGGTGGAAGTCTTGTCTATAAGAACGGGAAGATCGCTTGTTCGGTACACGCCAACCACATCGACCTTCTTCTGCACGAACTGCGGAATGCGGGTCTGACTGTCCATCTGGATCTTGTTGATCTTCGTGCAGTCGATTTTATTCTGACTGCAGAAAACCCCCATATATGCCGTTGAGGTCTCGCCTATCGAGCTGGCGATAGACTTTCCTTCGAGATCGCTTGGTTTTACGACCGGATTGTCGGGATGCGATATCAAGACGACGGGTGCGGCCGGCTGGTAAAGAGAAATAATCTTGACTGGCATACCCTTTTGGATCGCCGTAATCGCAAATATTCCAGGAACCACTGCAAGGTCTTCCTGGCCTTGGAGAAGGGCTGCGAGGGCCGCCTGGGCACCGGCGCCTTCGCCGAGCGTCACGGTGAGGCCAGCGTCCTTGTAGAGCCCCTTTTCTTGACCTAGGTAGAAGAAGCCGTATTCCCCCTTCAGCTTCCAGCTGAAGCGCAGATTTACGTCCTCGGCCATGGCGCCCTGAGTTGACAGAACCGTGGTGATGGCAGTCGCGGCAATGAGTGCTGCGCTGCGAATGAGACCTGTGGCGTACAACATTTCTCTCCTCCCTAACGAGCACCACGCGGGCGCCCCTATGGCCCGAAGGCCTGCCTCTCTCCCCCGAACAAGGCGTGACAACTCACGCTCTCAAACCTCATTCTTGATCTCATAGTGTGATCACAATTGACCTTTGTCAAGCGACGAATCTGCGCTTGCCTCTAACAAATGTCGGACCTCCCTGAGCGAGCGCCGCAACGACGAAACCTCTTAGGCAAGCATCGGAAATCGCAGCGGGTTTCGCCACGCGTCGTGACGTCGCGACCACGCCTTGGCCGGGCGCGGCCCGCCCTATCGCCATAGCCAACGCAAAAATGTTTGAACAAAAATCAGATGCCGACGAGGTTTCGGAGTGTCAGCGCGCCACGGCGAATGTGCTTGGCAGCGAGTTTTCGATCGCCGTGCGGCTCAGGTTGCGCGCGATGAAAACCAGCCATCCACGAGGCATGCCTTCGGGCCAATGCGGCAGATACTCCGGCGGATAAACGACGTGCTGGACGCCATGGATAACCACCGGTCGCGGGTCACCTGTGACCGCCAGCAGCCCCTTCACGCGCAGGATCGATTGCCCACGTCCGGCCAAAAGCAATTCCAGCCAGTCGACGAAGGCAGGCCAATCGACCTCCCTGTCGATCTCGACGGCGAAAGTCTCGATGCCGTCGCTGTGCTTGCCCGCCATCGGCGTATCGGCCATTTCGAAATGGCGCGGCTCCCAAGTCTCGTCATAGTCGAAGATGTCTCCCGCACGCGGCATGCTTGCGCGGCTGGAGACGAGCTGCCTGACCTGTGGGTTCACCTTGCCGACTTCCTGGCCAAGCGCATCGAGCCGCCAAGGGTCGACAAGCTCCGACTTGGTGATGACCACGCAATCGGCCAGCGCCACCTGCTGGACGGCTTCGGCGAAGTTACCGATGCTGTTGGCACCGCTGACGCCATCGACGGTCGCCACGATACTGCCCGCCCGATAGCCGCGACGGAGCTGCATATCGCTCATCACCGCCTGCATGATCGGCGCTGGATCGGCGAGGCCCGTGGTTTCAACCACGACCCGGCGGAAAGGCGCCACCTCGCCACGACGAACCATCGCCAGAAGGTCGGCCAAAGTGGAAACGAGAT
Organism: Aminobacter sp. P4_D5; assembly: GCF_056401815.1. Taxonomy (NCBI): domain Bacteria; kingdom Pseudomonadati; phylum Pseudomonadota; class Alphaproteobacteria; order Hyphomicrobiales; family Phyllobacteriaceae; genus Aminobacter; species Aminobacter sp. P4_D5. The sequence goes on from NZ_JBFUIP010000069.1 coordinate 5,591, forward strand.
CATCGCGCACTGCACAGCACAGGCAGCCAGACGAAAGCAGCACCGCGTCTTCGGAAACTTCCCGCACCAGCAAATGATCGAGCCCGATTTCGCCGAACTCGTTGATGATCACCGCCGTGTCGGCAAGATCCGGCTCGCCGAGCAGATGCCTGAGAAAGGTGGTCTTGCCGCTTCCAAGGAAGCCGGTCAGAACATGGACCGGAATTCTTTCGTCAATCGTGGATGCGGCAGGCTGCACGGTCAGCTGACCTCGAAGATCGCGTCGATCTCGACGGGCACGTTGCGCGGCAGTGAATAGCAACCAACGGCAGCGCGGGCATGGCGCCCGGCCTCGCCGAACACTTCGACCATCAGGTCGGAGGCACCGTTGATGACCTTGGGGTGATCCTTGAAGTCGGGCTCGGCATTGACGAAGCCGCCAAGCCTGATGACGCCGACAACACGATCGAGGTCGCCATCAAGCGCTTGCTTGAGCTGGGCAAGGATGTTGACAGCGCAAAGGCGGGCGGCCGCCTGGCCTTCCTCAATGGAAAAATCCGAACCAAGCTTGCCGGTGTACTTGTCCTTGCCGGCCTCGCTCGGCACTTGGCCTGAAATGTAGACTTGGTTGCCCAGGCGGCGCGCCGGCACATAGTTGGCCAAGGGCGCTACGGTCGCGGGCAGGCTGATGCCCAGACGGACGAGATTCTGTTCAGCCTTACCGGCCATGGCGTATCCCCCCAGATCTTAATGTCAGTAGTCGAATTGAAGTTCCGGCCCCTGCGCGAAAGGCAGCTCGATGCCTTGCGAGCCGGCGACGCTGAGCAGCGCCTTGCAGGTGGTGCGGATGTCGTGGACGATGCCCTTCTTGGCAGCGTTGGCGTTGCCTTCCTTCAGCGCGCCAAGAATGTCTTCATGATCAGCGGCGTTCCACGGCATCGAAGGGATCAGCAGCGACATGTACATGGTCGGGCCGAACTGTAGCCACAGCGATTCGATCAGCGGCATCAGCACTTCAGAGTCGGCCGCTTCGTAGAGCGTAAAGTGAAATTTCTGGTTGAACGACAAGCAGTTCAGGATGTCGCGCTTGTCGATCGCCACAAGCAACTGCTTGTTGATCGAGGCGAGCTCGGTGATCAGCGTTGGCGTTGCCTTCTTGGCAGCCAGCTCGGCCGCCATACCTTCAAGCATCTCGCGCACGGCAAAGAGGTCGCTCAGCTTATCCGGGCTCAGCCGTGGCACGCGCACCGAACCGCCCTTGGTTTCCTCAAGCGCATTGGCAGCCACCAGACGGCTCAGGACCTCGCGCACAGGCATCGGGCTGGTGCCAAATCCGGCCGCCAGTTTGCGCAGGCTCATCACTTGGCCGGGCAGGAAAGCCCCAACCATGAGACCTCTGCGCATATAGCGCAGCACATGCTCATGGACATGCCCGCGTTCTTTCTTGGCGGGTTCCTTGCCGTCTTTGGCGCCGTCGATTTTGTCTATCCGCATTCCGCTTCTCCGCCTCTCGTCGGTGTCCTCAAGATTTGCGCTTTACGAGGAACGACGCCATGTTGCGATCTTGCCGCAGATATACGCCGACCGGGGGCAGAAGTTGACAGGCCGCAATCTGTGATCTCATATTGTGATCAATAAATGAACTTTCCCTGCACGGCAACCTTTAACTGCCGCCGATCGATGCGCAGCCAGGCACCAGATGCCGCAATCAACCGGTCTGCGCCCCTTGCGCAACTGACAACCCTCCCGCACGCGATCGCTGCGGCAATTGCTGAGGCCTCCGATGACCATGCCCGCTTTCGACCAGGCAACCTTGCGCGTCACAATTGCTGCGGCCGCGCTACGGGGACGATACGTGCTGCGCAACGTCCGTCTCAACAATGCCGTGATAAAAGCAAGTGCCATCGAAACCGCGTGTGCCGAGTTCTTTCTCGCCGACCTGACTGTAGAGCAAGGCAAGATATTGGCAACAACCCCAGCGGGTGATCCGGCCGGCTTCCACCTGGGCGGAACGGCGCAGATAGATTGCGGCGGCAGGGTTGTTTTGCCAGCCTTTGTCGATTGCCATACGCATCTCGACAAGGGCCACATCTTGCCCAGGACATCCGATGCCGACGGCACGTTCACTGGGGCATTGGCAGCCACAAAGGCCGATCGCGCGGCCAACTGGTCGGCTGATGACATCGCTCGGCGCATGGATTTCGCGCTGCGTTCGGCGCATCACCACGGTACCTCGGCCATCCGCACGCATCTTGATTCGCTGCCGCCGCAGGACGCCATCTCGTGGCCGGTCTTCGAGGAAATACGGGCCGAGTGGCGCGGCCGGATCGAGCTACAGGCTGCCTGCCTGTTCGGCATCGATTTCGCTCGCGACGAGGCATTCTTGAAAGGCATCGCCAAGCGCGTGGCAGCAGCTGGTGGCATTCTGGGTGCTGTCGCCTATCCCGCGCCAGATCTCGATGACCTTCTCGACAGCATGTTCGCAGCCGCCACCAAATACGGTCTCGACCTCGATTTCCACGCCGATGAGACCGCCGATCCATCCGCCGATGGGCTGCGCCGCATCGCCGAGGCAGCGCTACGGTCGCGCTTCGCAGGCAAGGTGCTCGTCGGCCACTGCTGCTCGCTCGCCATGCAGGACGACGCAAACATCGACGCGACGCTCGAGAAGGTCGCCGCCGCCGGTCTTTCGGTGGTGTCGCTGCCGACCTGCAATCTTTATCTCCAAGATCGACGGCATGACGGAACGACGCCAAGGTGGCGGGGCGTGACGCTGCTGCACGAGATGAAGCGGCGCGGGATCCCGGTGGCGCTTGCCTCTGACAATACGCGCGATCCGTTCCATTCCTATGGCGATCTCGACATGCTCGACACCTGGCGCCTGGGCACACGCGTGCTGCACCTCGACCATCCGGCAGGCGTTTGGCCAAAAACCGTGTCGGTAACACCTGCCGCGATCATGGGCCTCGACGACAAGGGCATGGTCGCCGAAGGACAGGTGGCCGATTTCATACTGTTCGAAGGCCGTTCGTGGTCGGAAGTGCTTTCGCGCCCGGAAAGCAATCGTATCGTTGTTCGCAGCGGCGCGCCGATTGCGACGTCCCTGCCATCTTATGCCGAGTTGGACGAGCCGATCGGCTGAAAACCGCCAGAACAAATCAGGCGCCGGTCTCCCGGCGCCTGATGACAACTGCACAGTGGCTTAGAAGCCTCAGGCGGTCGCGCCGACCTGATATAGCTCCACCTTGGTGCCGTCGGGATCGGCGATATAGATCGTCAGCCCATAGGGCCCGTCATGCAGCTCGTTGAAATAGCGCACGCCGGCCTTCTTGAGCTTGGTATCAAGAGCGCGGACGTCATTGACCTCAAAGGCAATGTGGTCGAGCTGGCGATGATCGCTGGCCTTGCCGTGAATGAGGGCGATGCCCTGATGGAAGGCGGTGAACGGACGCCCATCCGCGAGCGGTTTGGCCGCTCGGATCGTGAAACCGAGTTGGTTGGTGTAGAAGGCAACCGACGTGTCGATGTCGTTGACCATGATCAGCTGGTGGCCGTAGTTGGTGACGCGTGGCTTGACCTGCTCGCCAATCCAGTCGAGCACTTCCGACGACGGTGCGATCTCGCAGAAATACTGMTTCCAGATCTGCTTGGCGGTTGCTTCCCATTCAGCGTTGACGCCCGACACGCAGTCATCGATGGCGATCACATCGAGATCGCGCAGATAGGCTTCGCGGATCGAGGTCTCGACGCAGGCATTGGTGGTCGCGCCGGTGATGAACAGATGCTGGGTGCCGAGCATCTTCAGCATCATTTCAAGGCGGGTCTCATAGAACGCGCCAAAGCGATGCTTGCGGATGACGAAGGACGGGTCAAAATCGGCGAGTGGCTTCAGCTCGTCAATGATCTGTTCGTCCCAGCTGCCGGCCAGTGCCGACACCTGCTTGCGCCGGGCGGTGTGGCCGAGCAGCTTCTTCTTGGCGCGGTTCTGGTCGACGGCGAAGTGTTCCTGCATCGTCCAGATAACCGGAATGCCGGTGTCCTGGCAGCGCTTGATCAGCTTGGCCAGCGGCGGCACGATCGACGAAAGGCGCTTGGTGTCGACGCCCGAAATGCCAAGCGTGCCTTTCTCGTGGATAAAGGCGTTCTGCAGGTCGATGACCAGCAGCGCCGACTTACGGTAATCGAGGGTTTCGAGGCTCATTTCTTGTGCTCCACCATATCGATGCCGAGCACCCCACCGCGACCCCAGCTGTCCTTGGGAGTCTCGTGTATCACGACATGCAGATGATCGGGCTTGCAGGCAGCCTCTTCGACCATGGCCTTGGTGATGGCTTTGACGAGGTTGCGCTTCTGCTCGACAGTGCGCCCCTCCCACATCTCAACGACGACGAACGGCATAGTTATTTCTCCTCTCTTTCGGTGGGCAGCGCGCCTGAGGCCCAGACGGGCACGGCGGGCGCGAAGCCCGAAACCAGATCGTTGTCCGCCCGGTCGGTGCCACAGAGCAGCCACAGCGGACGGTTCGAATAATTGACCAGCACCTGCTCTTCCATGCAGGCGCGGTTGGCGGGATGGTTTGCATCGCGCTCAAAACGGCTCGTCGCCGGTATCAGCCTGATGACATAGAGCGGTTCGGCGGCATCGAAGCCGTCGAGCGCTTCGGGCCTCATTTCCCCCAGGCTGATCGCCTTGGCCTGAGGGTTTTCCCGACCAACCGGCAGCAAAACGATTGCGCCAGCAAGCGGGCTCACCGGCCAGTAACGGCCCTCCCGGCCCTGCCTCAAGAATTCAGCGTAGCTGCTAGCTTCAACAAACAGCTCGCTGTCCCACAGGATGACATCCGCGCCGATTGCCTTTTGCGCGGTATTGATCACGACCTCGCTCTCGCACAGGTCGAGAAAGCTCCACGGATCGGTGAGACCGATGACATGGCCCCACGGATTATGGATCCCCGACAACCGCTCCTGGCGGATCGTTGCCTTGCGGGCAACGATGCTTGCCACCGCTTCGCGCACCGGCAAACGTGCTGGTGTCAGCGAAACCCGGCCGGCCAGGTCCAGTTGATCGAGGCCGGCTGTTGTCATGACGGCAGGGTCACGCAGCGGCCGCGGCCGTAATTGGTGTCGGCGACCACTCCGTTTTCGTAGACGACATCGCCGCGTGCCACCGTCATCACCGGCCAGCCCTTGAGCTTCCAGCCTTCATATATGCAGGTGCCCTTGCCAGTGTGGGTGACGGTACGCTCCTCGTCGAGATCGACCAGCACCAGGTCGGCGTCGAAGCCGACATCGATATGACCCTTGCGCGGCCACAGGCCGAAACGACGCGCCGGATTGAACGAGTTGAGCTCAACCAGGCGGCTGAGCGGCATGCCGCGCTGGTGGACGCCGAAATGCAGCATCAGCGACAGCTCCCACGGAAAGCTGACGACGCCGGGGAATTCGGTCCACAGGTCTTCGAGCTTCTTGGGCAGGAACGGCACGTGATCGGTGCCGAGGCTGTAGACCGAGCCGTTGAGCATGCCGGCCCACAGGCCTTCGAGTTCGTTGCGGTCGCGCAGCGGCGGCGAGATCTTGGCGCGCATGTCGAGATCTTCGTCATAGCAGGTGCGCGTCAGGTAATGCGGGCAGGTCTCGACAGTGACATGCACGCCGCGCGCCTGCGCCTCGGCGGCCAGAACCGGACCCATGCCGACCGAGGTGTGGACCAGATGCAGTGAGCAGCCGGTCCTTTCGGCCAGGAAGATCATGCGGCGGATGGTTTCGACTTCGCAGAAGGCCGGGCGCGATTCCGTGTAGGCGCCGAGATCCTGGCGGCCGGTCGCGGCGATCTCCTTCTTAATCCACGAGGCGATCTGGGTGTTTTCGCAATGCACGTTGATGACGCCACCGGGAACCTTGGCGAGGATGCGCATCGCGGCATAGACCCAGCCGTCGGTCGCCGGCACGATGCCGATCGGATTGTCGGGCTCGTAGCCGAAATAGCACTTGAACGACTTCACGCCGGTCTTGGCGATGATCTCGGGAATCTCGGCGATGTGTTCTTCGCGCTGGATGCCGAAGTGGAAGCCGAAGTCGATAACCGAGTTCTCCTCGCCCAGCGCCTTCCGCTCCTCGTAGAACGGCAGATAGGATTCCTTGAGGTTACGGATGTAGAGCAGTGCCGTGGTCACACCGCCGGAAGCCGCCGCCGCCGTTTCCGTGCGCATGTCCTCGGCGAAAGGATACTTGACGCCAAGGTGGCAGTGCGGATCGATCAGGCCGGGCATCAACACGCGGCCTTCGGCGTCGATGATGCGGATGGCATCCGGTAGCGACTCATCCGATCYGGTCAGGACGATCTTGCCGTCCTTGACCGCGACACCGCCGTGGAATTCGCCGTCGTGGCGAACCACCCGCGCGTTCTTGATGACCAGATCCGCTTTCATGACTTCTGCTCCAAAATTCCTGCAATGCGCCTGCTGATGCCGCTCCACTGGCTGCGGCCGACGGTGATCGGCGCGCGCGCGCCCATGCCGCGTGCCCAGACGGTCTTCAGCCCCAGTTCGGCGGCGGCATCCCTGTCAATCGTGCCGGGAGGGGCCGCGACATCGACCAGCAGCGCATGCTTGGGCAACAGCGCCAGCTGTTCGCGTTCGAGCAGCCGCTTGGGCACGCTGCCGATGACGACATCCATCTTCGGCAAATATTCCGGCAATTGTTCGAGCGTCAGCGATTCAGCACCCGCCGCATAGGCAGCAGCGCGTTGCACCGGGTTACGCGCCGCGACATGGACATGCGCGCCAAGCGCCAAAAGCGTGTTGGTCAACAAGGAGCCGATAGTGCCCTGCCCGACCAGGCAGATGTTGGATTTATGGATGGTGATTTGGGTATTCTCGATGATCACCTTGAGCACGCCCTCGACGATCGCCGGGCCGCGCAGCAGCATCAGGTCAACGTCCCACTCATATTCATGCAGCGTGATGCCGAGTGCTTCGCAGTGCCCTTTCAGGTTGGCATCGCCCCAGCCGAGGATGATGTGGCCGGGCTTGCGCATGCCGGTCAGCATCTCGCGCGTCGGGATGATCTTCTCCGGGCACTTCGGCGCAAACAGCGCGCCTTCGGCGGTAATGCCGGGGATCGGAAACAGCGCAATGTCGGCGCCCTTCAGCGCGTCAGCAGCGTCCTTTGCGTGATAGACTCCGTCGATACCCTCATCCGGCCAAGGGAATCCATAGGCACGGACGGTTGCGCCGGCACGGACCGCGCAGCGTGCGATCTCCTGTTCGCGGGCGTCGCCGGCGACGACGGCGATGACTGTGTTATGCCAGCTCATTTCGCCCTTACCTTCTCAATGACCTGATCCCTGGACATGCCGGCGATGCCCATCGCCTCGGCGGTACGGCCGCCCTTGCGATAGTCGGTGCCGACGGCGATCTGCGCCAGGCTATAGAGCGAGTGCGCCACCGGTGTCTCGACGCCTGCGATCTTCGCGAATTCAAGGAAAGGCAGCAGGCCGTGGCCGAAGTCTTCCTTGTAATAGCGGTATTCGAGCGAATCCGGGCCCTTGATGCGCTTGTTTGCTTCGCCGCCGGCAATCGCCGCGCGGAAATCGCTGGTGTCGACCACATCGGCCTCGACCGTGCCGAGCAGCTTCATTTCCTCGACGAGATTGGGCAGATCGTGCCCGAAGGCCTTGGCGACCGCCAGCCGCTCGTCGTCGAGTTGCTTCATGACGCGGGCGACGCCAGGTGTCATGGCATCGACATAGAAGGTGAAGTTGCCGCCCGTCGCCTCGACCCAGGCTGCAGCCAAGACAGCCGCCGGCGGATGCAGGACCATGTTGACGTTGGAGAGGTCGGACGCGATCACATCAGCGACCGGGGTGAGGCCCGGATACAGCTTGCCGGCGATCTCCAGCACCTCGGACCCGCCCTTGAGTGCTGCCGCCTTGAGCTGCTTGGCCCGGCCTGAAACGGTGACGCCATCGGGACGGTACTTGCGCGCGACATAGGTCAGCGTCGAGAATTCGACCACGGGAGGCGCGGCACGGCCGGTGCGCGAGAACGTCTCGGCGAATTCGAGCGCGCCGCCAGTGTGACCGGGATTGAGCACGACGGGCTTGCTCGACGACCAGCCAGCGGCGGCGAGTGCGCTTGCAATCGCCGAATGGGAGAAGGTCGGCAAAACGACGACCGCCACGTCGACGCCTGAGATCGCCGCCTTGAGATCGGTGGTGATCTGCGCCGGCTTGGCTACGCCCTCCCCGAGCTTGCCTTCATATGCCACGCCGCCAAGCTTGATGTGCGGCTCCAAAGTCTCCGCCGAACGCGCCCAGAAATGGACGTCATGGCCGGMCTGGACCAATTCTGCGACCGACGCTGCACCGCCCGCGCCCGCGCCTAATACTGCAACCTTCATATTCTCCTCCGAGGATCGAAGCGCGGCGATTCGAACCGCGCGCCCTCAAGCGCCATGGTGTCGCGGACCGGCTTCCTCCCGAGCCAACGCACCGACTTGATTGGCATCAATCAATTTGATCACACTTTATGATCACAGATGAAATTGTCAAGCGGAAGAATACCCTTCCGCCACTCACGCTGTCTGGTGTTTCAACCCGGCCGCTTCGATGCCCGAAATGGCTGCGAGTTCATCATTGTCGGAGGTATCGCCGGTGATGCCGACTGCGCCGAGTAACGCGCCTGAGACCGTCCGGATCAGCACGCCGCCAGGCACCGGCACGATGCGGCCGCCGGAAACGGCATTGAGACCTTCCATGAAGTGCGGGCGTTCCTTGGCCGTCTGGTCGAGCCAGCGCGAGCCCATCCCGACGGAGAGCGCGCCATAGGCCTTACCAGAGGCGATTTCGAAGCGCAGCATCGATGAGCCATCCTGCTTCTGGAATGCGACGAGATGGCCACCGGCATCCAGCACCGCCACCGAAAGCGGCTTCATCTTGGCGTCCTGGGCTTTGGTAAAGGCCGCCGCGATGATGGCATTGGCCTTGGCAAGGGTCAGTTCGGACATGTGGAGTTCCTATCGATTTCCAAAAAGGGCTTGTTTGGCCTTCAACTCAAGCCTGCGCTTGTGGAGCACCGGTTCGGTGTAGCCGTTGGGCTGGGCGCGGCCTTCAAAGACCAGGTAGCAAGCAGCGCGGAAGGCGGTCGACTGGTCGAACTCGGGCGCCATCGGGCGATAGAGCGGATCGCCGACATTCTGGCGGTCAACGATCGCCGCCATGCGCTGCAAAGAATCCATCACCTGGATATGCGAGCAGACATCGTGGCGCAGCCAGTTGGCGATGTGCTGGGAGGAGATGCGCAAGGTGGCGCGGTCTTCCATCAGCCCGACGTCGTTGATGTCGGGCACCTTCGAGCAGCCCACACCCTGGTCGATCCAGCGCACGACATAGCCAAGGATGCCTTGGGCATTGTTGTCGAGCTCGCGTTGGATCTCGTCGGGCGTCCAGTTGGGACGGACAACGACAGGCACGGAAAGAATGTCGTCGAGGCGCGCCTTGGGGCGCGACTTCAGCTCGGCCTGCACCGCATGGACATCGACCTTGTGGTAGTGGGTGGCATGCAGCGTGGCCGCCGTCGGCGACGGCACCCAGGCGGTGTTGGCGCCGGCGCGTGGGTGGGCGATCTTCTGCTCCARCATCGCTGCCATCAGATCAGGCATCGCCCACATGCCCTTGCCGATCTGGGCATGGCCGGAGAGACCGCATTCGAGTCCGGTGTCGACGTTCCAGGCCTCGTAGGCCGAGATCCACGGCGCCTGCTTCATGTCGCCCTTGCGCACCATGGGACCCGCTTCCATCGAGGTGTGGATCTCGTCGCCGGTGCGGTCGAGGAAGCCGGTGTTGATGAACACCACACGCTCCTTGGCGGCGCGGATGCACTCCTTGAGATTGAYGGTGGTGCGCCGCTCCTCGTCCATRATGCCCATTTTGATGGTTTTCCGGGGCATGCCGACAAGGCGCTCGACCCGGTCGAAGATCTCGACGGCGAAGGCGACTTCGTCGGGGCCGTGCATCTTCGGCTTGACGACATACATCGAACCCGCGCGGGAGTTCATGCGACGGCCGTTCTGGCCGACATCGTGCAGGGCGATCAAGGCGGTGATTGCCGCATCCATGATGCCTTCCGGCACCTGATTACCGTCGCGGTCGAGGATTGCAGGATTGGTCATCAGGTGGCCGACATTGCGCACCAGCATCAAGGACCGGCCGGGCAGCGACACGACACCGCCATCAGGACCGGTGTAGGAACGGTCGCCATTGAGCTTGCGAGTGACAGCTTTGCCGCCCTTGTCAAAAGTCTCCGACAGATCACCGCGCATCAGGCCGAGCCAGTTGCGGTAGACCAAAACCTTGTCTTCGGCATCGACCGCTGCGACCGAATCCTCGCAGTCCTGGATGGTGGTCAAAGCGGATTCCAGCACCATGTCGGAGATGCCGGCGGGGTCAGACTTGCCGATCGCGCTGTCGCGGTTGATCACCACCTCGACATGCAGGCCGTTCTTCACCAGCACCACCGCATCGGAATTTGTTTCCCCGGCACCGCGATAACCAACGAATTGTTTTGCATCGCGCAGGGCAACCACGCCGGATGCCGCCGTCAGCACCAGCTTGCCAGCGTCGACCGAAAGACCGGTGACGTCAGCCCAGCTGCCTTCAGACAAAGGTGCCGACTCATCCAGAAACGCCTTGGCCCAGGCAATCACCTTGGCGCCGCGCTTGGGGTTGTAGCCCTTGGTCTTCTCCGCGCCATCGGCATCGGAAATCGCATCGGTGCCATAAAGCGCGTCATAGAGCGAACCCCAGCGCGCGTTCGCCGCGTTCAGCGCATAACGCGCATTCATCACCGGCACGACCAGCTGCGGCCCAGCGACGGTGGCGATCTCGGCGTCGACATTGTCGGTGGTGACAGCAAAGGCTGGGCCTTCCGGCACGAGATAACCGATCTCGCTCAAAAACGCCTTGTGGGCCGCCATGTCGTGCGGCGCGCCATGCTTGCGATACCAGGCATCGAGCTTGAGCTGAAAGTCGTCGCGCTTTTCGAGCAGCGCCCGGTTCTTGGGCCCAAGATCATGGACGATCTCGGCAAAACCTTCCCAGAACTTTGCGGCATCGACCCCAGTTCCAGGCAAAGCCTCCGAAACAACAAAGTCATGCAGCTCGCGAGAAACGCGAAGGCCATATAGCGAAACGGTGTCGATCATCCGGCTCATCATGTTCATCGTTTCAACTCCCGGAAATCAGGCCGCGATCGCAGCGTCGGTACGGAATTCGCCGGCAATGGTTTCGGCGACCATCTGGGCGGTGGCGGCGGACAGCGTCCAGCCGAGATGGCCATGGCCGGTGTTGTAGAAAACACCCGGCTGCCGGCCCTTGCCGACCCTTGGCATCATGTTGGGCATCATCGGCCGGAGGCCGGCCCACGGCACAACGCGATTGGTATCGACTTCKGGGAACAGCATCCGTGTCCAGTCGACCAGCGGCTTGACGCGGTCGTCGCGGATGTCGCGGTTCATACCATTGAACTCGGCGGTACCGGCGACTCGAAAGCGCCCCTCGCCGAGACGGCTGGTGACGATCTTGGCGCGGTCGTCGAGCAAGCTGACCCAGGGCGCGGCAGTCTGGCTGCGTTCATCGTCGAGATGCACGGTGATTGAGTAACCCTTGACCGGATAGACATTGACGCGGTCGCCGAGCATCGCGGCGAAATGACGGCTGGCGGAGCCGGCGCAAACGACGATGCCGTCGGCCTCGGCGACCCTGTCAACTGGCTGGCCATCGACGCCGCCCGTCGTGTAGCCGATGCAGAAAACGCCATCGCGGGCGATGCGATTGACGGTAGCGTCGAACACAAAACGCGCGCCACGCCGCTCGCAGGCCTTGGCAAGACCGTAGGTGAACTTGTGGATGTCGCCGGTCGAATCCGACGGCGTGTAGAAACCGCCATGGAAATCGCCATGCAACGTCGGTTCAATCGACTTCACTTCTGACGCCGTCACTGGGCGGCGGTCGAGGCCGCCTTCGACCAGCATCGAATTGACCTTCAGCGCATGCTGGAAGCTCGGCTTGTCCCAGTAAAAATGCAGGATGCCGCGCTGGACATGGTCGAAGTCGATGTTCTCGCGCTCGGCAACTGCGAAGAGGTGCTTGCGCGCGGCAATCGCCAGCCGCGTCGTCTCCACGGTATTGTCACGGTAATTCGCGATGTTGGAGACGAACTCGGCGAGCCAGGCATATTTGTGCCAGGTCGGCATCGGGTTCATCAAAAGCGGTGCATCGCTGCGCAGCATCCACTTGATGCCCTTGAGCAAAGTCGACCAATGGTTCCAAACCTCGGCATTGCTGGCCGACAGCTGGCCGCCATTGGCGAACGACGTTTCCATGCCGGCGTAGCGCTGGCGATCGATGACGGTGACGGAATAGCCGCGCTCCAACAGCGCATAGGCGGTGGTGACGCCGGTGATACCGGCGCCGATGACGGCAATATGAGGCATTTCACTCTCCGCGATCAAAGTTGGGAGCGGGCCGAAACCCGCGGCTTGTCCCCAATCTGTCGCTGTACCTGAGAGCTTAACCGCGACAGCCTTGCCGTCACGGCTTTCCCCTTCGGTGGGCACTCGAAGTGCCTCTCTCCAGATCGTTCAGCTGCATGGTCACTTTTGCCTGAGAGTTTCCTGGGGGGTTGCTCCGTCGGCGCCGGCCGGTGCCTTGAGGCTACGGCCGATCTCTCCCATGCAGCCTGCGAACGCATTGCTTCTACAGGCAGCCAAGCGCTTCCGCCGCGTCAGCTGCGGAAGCGCTGTGCGTCAGTTACCTTCGTCGTACAGCGTCGTGGTCGTTTCGACGCCATGCTCGTGCAGGCCGGCGCGAACCACAGCAGCAGCCGCCAGTTCGCGCGCCTTGCGGCGGATGCCCGGTTCATCGACGCCCTGCACCTTGCCGTCAGCATAAAGCACCTTGCCGTCGACCCAGGTCTGGGTGATCGAGGCGGTTGAAGCTGAAAATACCAGCGCCTGCAGCGGATCGTAGAACGGCGTCCATTCGACATGGTCGAGGTCGAACAAGATGAAGTCGGCCTTCTTGCCGATCTCTAGCGAGCCGATCTCGTCGTCCCACATCAAGGCGCGTGCGCCTTCGATGGTCGCGGCACGCAGCGCCTGCCTTGCGGTGAAGATGTCGGGCTGCATCCGGGCGTCCTTGAACATGCCGGCAACGACCAGCATCTGCCGCATCAGGTTCATGTTGCCGGCAGCCGACACACCGTCAGTGCCGAGACCCACCTTGACGCCTGCCTTGACCATCTCGGGGTATTTGCCTATCGCAGTCGCACCCTTGCCGAGCTTGAACGACGAGCATGGGCAAAAGGCCACGCTGGCACCGCGTTCAGCGAGCAGCTTAACCTCCTCGTCCGACACGGCAGCTCCATGGGCGATGACAAGGTTCTTGCCGATGCCGCCGGCCCGGTCGATGCGGGTGATCGGCCAGCAGCCATACTTGCTTTCGCAGACCTTGGCTTCCTCAATCGACGTGGCGAGGTGGTAGGTGGTGCCAACGCCTAGCTTTTCAGCAAGCTTCACCGCACCAACATGCAGTTCAAGGCTGCAGGGCTCCTTGCCCTCGATGTTGACCCAGCAGCGGGCACGGCCATCGAGCGTGTTGTTGTAGCGCAGTACGTTTTCTTCCAGCACCTTCAGCGCCGACTGCGCGTCGGGGAAGAAGTGGTGGTCGGCCATCTCCTCGGTCCAGCCGCGCGGCAGCTCTGCCGGACGATTGTCGGCGGCGTGGCGACCGGTGATGCCGCGGATGCCGGTCTTTTCCATGGCGCGGATGACGACACCGGGATCGTATTGCGAGCCCATGTCCAGGAAGCATGTGGTGCCGCAACGCAGCATCTCGGTGATGCCGAGCAGCGCGCCCCAATATTCATCCTCTTCGGTGATGTGAGCGTAGAACGGCTTGGCCCAATGAAACACCCAGGCGCGGGTGTTGAGATTATCGGGGAAGACCGCGCGCGACAGCGTCTCCGACAAATGCACGTGGCTGTCGACGAAGCCCGGGCAGAGGCCCAGCATCGTGCCGTCGATGACCTTGTCGAAGCTTTTGCCCTTGTGGCGCGCCGCAACCTCATCTGCCGGGCCAATGTCGGCGATCCGGTCGTTTTCCACGACCATGCTGGCGTTGCGCAGTACCGTGTCATCCTTGTCGACCGTGAAGGCGAAATTCAAATTCTCGATCAGCGTGCGCATGTGTCTCCACCCCATACTTCAGTCACGGACCCTCAATCTCGCCCCGCCGGTCCGTGACGGCGGGTGATATGTCGCTTTGCGGCCGGGTCACAAAGCACCCCGGCTGCCAATTCACAAGGCAAGTTCGCTCAGGCGACCGCCTTGACCTTGCCACCACTCCTGGCAGTGCCGCAGAGGATCAGCTTGTCGGTGTCGGCATAGTCGGACAAAAGTTCCGAACCGTTCGACGTGACCAGAAGCATGTCCTTGTTCTGCATGCCGTAGCCATAGCCGGTATCGTAGCAGAGCGGCTCGAAGCCGAGCACCATGTTCTCTTCCAGCTGCGCGTCGCTGCCCGGTTTGCCGAGCACTGGCGTCAGGCCGAGGTAGGGATCTTCGTGCAGGTGCAGGCCGATGCCGTGACCGACAAACGAGATCGGCGGCAAATTGAGCCTGGCGAGCTTGGCGATGAAGGCGTCGTAGATCTCGCGGCAGCTGGCGCCCGGCTTCACCTTCTCCATGATTTCGTATTTGCACTCGACCAGGTGCGCCCAGATCTTGTCGGCCATGGGCGGCGCCTCGCCGACGATTGCCGTGCGGCACACACCGGCCTGATAGCCGTTGATCACCGAGAAGATCTCGACACGGCAGACATCGCCGCGCTTCAGCACGCGCTCGGACGGCCCGACATTGGGCAGCACGCTGCGCTCGCCGGTGGCGACGATCAAAAGCTTGAAATGGTCGGCACCCAGCGAATAGACGTTGCGTGTCAGGTGCCCAGCGATATCCATTTCGGAGTCGCCGGCATCAACAACGGCCAGCGTGTCGGTGATCGCCTGGTCGGCGATGCGCGACAGCTTGCGCAGCAGGGCCACTTCTTCGGCCGTCTTGATCTGGCGCAGCCGCGCCAGGATCGGCTCGGCATGCTCGAAGCGCGCTCCCGGCATCGCCGCGATCAGGCGGGCGAAGTCTCCGGCCGGCAGATAGTCCATTTCGAGGCCGACGCGCGCCTTGGCAAGGCCTAGGCCCGACAGCTGGTCGGCAAGCACCAGCATCGGGTCGTCGGAGAACTCCGCCCAGATGCGCGTCGGCACGTTGGGCTTGTTCCGCTTGATGGTCGATGCCTCCATGTCCACGCCGAAGATCGCAGTGCGGCCGTCCCGGGTGACGATCGTCATCGCATGGCGGTGACGGATCAGCGGCTGCGACGGAACCACGAAGCCTGTGGTGTAGGCGAAGTTCTCAGGCGACGAGCAGATCATGGCATCAAGCCCATGCTCAGCCATTGCCTTGACCTGCTTTGCGACGATTTCTGCCCGCATTTCTTTAAGTTCTCCCCTGAAAGCCTGGTGTCACGCTCAATCGCGGACGCGGTATTTTTCGATCTTCCTCATGTCGACATCGATGCCCATTCCGGGTCCTGTCGGAACCGCTATCGCGCCATCGGAGAAGCGCATCGGCTCAACCAGCAGGTCGTCCGTGTAGTAGATGCCGCCGACCTGGCCGTGCTGCGCCTCCGCCGGCGTCGAGATCGGAATGACGCAGGACAGCGTCACCGCCGGCGAAGCAGCAGCGACCTGGACGTTGGCGAGATTGCCGATGCCGGTCTCAATCGAGCCGTTGACGTTGCAGATGATGCCGGCGGCGCGGCACACGGCGCCGACCTCCATCGCTTTGTAGAGGCCACCAGCCTTGGTGGTGTAGATCGACACGATCTGCACCTTGCCGGCGGCGATGATCTGGATGGCGTCATGGGCGTTCCAGGCCGATTCATCGGCCATGACAGGCGCATCGATGCGGCGCGCGACCTCAGTGATGCGCTCAATGCCCATCACCGGCTGCTCGACATATTTGAGCCGGTACTTTTCCATCTGGCGTATGGTCTGCACCGCCTCGCCTGGCGTCTTGTAGCCTTCGTTGGCGTCGACGCAGATTTCCATTGCCTCGCCGGCAGCTTCGCGGACCGCAGCCACCATCTTGACGTCGCGCACCGGGTCGACGCCGATCTTGACCTTGATGGTCTTGATACCTTCTTCGGCGAGCTTCGCGGCCTCGACCTTTGCCTCTTCGATCGAGATCAGGCCGATCGAATGCGTGATGCCAACCTTGTCGCGCGCCTTGCCGCCGAGCAGCGTATGGACAGGCACATCGAGCCAGCGTCCGGCAAGATCGTAGGCAGCGAATTCGACCGCCGCCTTGGAATAGGGATAGCCGCGGATGATGGCATCCATGCGAGCATGCAGTTCGGCTAAGTTGCCGAGTTCGACGCCAATGACGGCGGGCGCCAGATAGGTCTCGATGACGGCACGGGTTATCAGCGCGGACTCACCGAAATRGCGGCCGAACTCGCCACCCCAATCCTTGAGAGCCGGCGCTTCGCCCCAGCCGACACGGCCGTCGCTGTCGGTCATCTTGACCATGACATAGCGGCCAATGACCTCGGTCAGGCCGGCCCATTTGTGCTCGCGCCTCGTCGGCAGTTGGACAATCAGCGTTTCGATGGACTTGATCGTGGGCAACGTTTTGTACCTTCTTCATTGTCACCGGCGATGCGTCGCGTTACATTTGCGATCATCTAGTGTGATCACACTTTATGATCATATTTTTGGAGCGTCAAGCACCTCGCAGCACCGAATTTTTCCGGCGGCATGGGCAGCTTCCAAAGCCACATAAGGAGAGAAGAAAACGATGATCGTCGAAGCGACCAACTACTTCGCAAGGGAAGGCCAGGCTGCGGCTGTGCTGGAACAGCGCCGCAAGGCGACCGAAATCAGGCGCGAGCTAGGGCTTGAACCAGGCCGAATCCTGATCCGGCTCGAAGGAAACGGCCCTGATATCAGGTGGGAATGCAGTTTTAGCTCTCGCGAAGCCTACGAGGCCGACATGGCTGTCAGGGGCGGATCACAGGCATTCGCTGACGCGCGCAAATCGATGCACGCACTGCTCGAACGCTTCGAGCGCCATGTCTATGAAGGCGAAGGCTGACACTCGTTGGCGTTATGATGTCTTGCCGAAGCCGGTGACATCCACCCGCATCTCTAGCCCCGCGACACTAACCGCAAGGCGGAGGAGAGCCTTCCACCGCATGAGGAGCAGACTGACCGCCATTGGGGCGAAGATAGCAGCAAGCGGCCCGGAACAAGGACCCTGGATCGGCGTGCCAAAGGCTTATTCCACGCCGAAACACAGAAAACAACGAACCTTTCGGGGCCTCAAGTGGATGGTCTGCTTTCAAGTTGGATCGGCTTGAAAGCAAACCATCGCGGCCGATGTAGCAAAGGCCACTTCGAGCCTCGAATTGCCTCGCGTCCAAAACCAACCATTCAGCCACGATCAGCCTGTGAGCCGCGCACGAAACAAGGTGGTGCCGTCCGTCAGGCGCGACCTGGCGATATCCCGGAATCCAGCCTCGGTCATCCACGCGCGATACTGACCTTCAGTGTACGATTCGCCGTGCCGGTAGAGGTTCAGGAAGGTGAGATTCAAAAAGACACCCTCAGGCGGGCCCAGGCGGTCGTCATCAACGACACCCCACCCGGCGATCACGATCTCGCCTCCGGGGGTGAGGCAACGCGCCGCGTTCAGGATAGAGCTGCGTGCCTGGTCCGGCGGAAGGACCTGGACGACGGCCTTTAGGATCGCCAGGTCGTGCCGACCCATCGATGGCGCGACAGTTATGTCCCCCTCTTCTACAACCACGTCGCTGGCACCGTATTCTGACAGGATTTCTGGCGCGACCGCTGCGACCGTTGGGAGTTCCATTAACGTCGCCACAATCTGCGGCCGCCGCTCGCGAAGTCCGACGAGAATGGTCCCCGGCCCCCCGCCGATGTCGATCACTGAACCGATCGCAGACAGGTCCATCTCCTGGGCCAGATGCCGGCCGAATATCACCCCGCGCGGTGCAAGCATGCGGCTGAAGGCCGCCGCTGCCTCGGGGCCCGCTTCGGAAAAGTCGTGCAGCGCAGCCGGCCGGCTCTGACGCAGCGACTCTGCGGTCAATAGGTCGGCTCCCCAGAGCTCGCGCAGGAGCGCATGATCGCCGCCGCGATAGGTCGGCTTGGAAGCGTCGAGAAAGGCGGACGCTTCGGCTCCGTTGCGGAATTGACCATCCTTGACTTCAAGGAGGCCGATGCTGGCGAGCGCGTAGAGGAGCCGCGACAGACGATCGGGCTCGACTTTGAGCGCGGCCCCAAGACTGTCTGCAGTCACCGCGCTGTCACCGAGCCGGGTGAACACGCCAAGGTCCAGCCCGGCTCGAAGTGCCAAGGCGGGAGGCACCGCTGCGATCAGGTTGTCGATCCGATTGGAATCCACCATGTCACCTCCCCTTCCGCGACCCAGGACCGAATTTGAAGCAGCTCGGAAGATCGGAATCAACTGGAGCGGCGCTTTCCTCACTTTTCGGAGGGCCGTCAGTGACGACCGGATCGCGGCGCAACTTGATAGCGGCCCATTGAGGCGCGTTGCTGAACTGGCGCCTAGAGCTGGCGGTCTGCAGTGCGGCCTGTCAGTGCATACTAAGGCAACTACCTTAATTTTCTTGACCGGCGCCACCGACTCACGTTACAAAGGCATATGCCTTACCATTCGACCCCCCTCGACCTCGCCTTTCACGCTCTCAGCGACCCGACCCGCCGCGCGGTGGTGTCGCGGCTGGCGGAGGGCGAGGTGCCAGTCAGCGTTCTGGCTGAGCCTTTCGACATGGCGCTGCCGTCCTTCGCCCAGCATCTCAAGGTGCTGGAAGATTGCGGGCTGATCGCCAGCGAGAAGCGCGGGCGCAGCCGCTGGTGCCGGCTGGTGCCGGCGCGCTTCGACGAGGCGGCTGACTGGATGGAGGCGGAGCGCCGACGCGCGGCTGAGCGGTTGKATCGACTGGAAGTCTACCTGGACAAGACACAAGAGGATGGTGAACGACATGACAAACCTGTTTAATACCTGGTCGCTCGACCGGGAAATCGTGCTGGTAAAGCTGCTCAACCACCCACGCGACAAGGTCTTTGCCGCCTGGATGGACCCTAAGGCGCTGGCGCAATGGTACGGGCCGGCAGGCCTTGGCATCGAGACCCACGAAGCCGATATCCGCGAGGGCGGGGTCTGGCGGTTCGACATGGTGGGCGTGTTCGAGGGCCAGGAGCAGCGCTTTGAGAACCTCATGCGCTTTCTGGAGATCGTGCCGAACGAACGGATCGTGATGGACTACGGCACGCCCGACCCACACGACCCCGATCGTTTCCGAGCCACGGTGACATTCGACGAGCAGGCCGACGGCAAGACGGTGCTGACCATGCGGCAGCTGCACCCCAGCCGCCAGCGGCGTCAGGTAGTCATCGGCTTCGGCGCGGTGGAATACGGGCTGCAAACCTTGGACGGCCTCGCCGCCTGGCTGGATGGCTGAACCCTTGGCGGCTCGGTGCCGCGCGCTAGTTGGCGATGGCCGATACGGCGTGCGCATCGAGCTGCGCTTGATTGCGCAGGTCAAATTTGACGGAACAGGATAGCCACACCCGATGTCAGACGGATGCTATCTCGCGTGACACGAGAAACCAGACAGCCGGGATCCGCTTTTTGGGCAACAAGCTCTAGTAACCTGCAGGGAGTCCGAGACGCGCCCATTGCTCGCGCGGGATCGTAGCTCCGACGCGGAAGGAGAACGACAGGACTGACGTCGCGTCGGTATCGACCTCGCATCGGAAGCTGAGAGCGTGCCATGCTGTTCGCGTGCGGAAAGCAGCCTCCGGGACGTCAAGGACATTGCCCAGCTTTAGCGGAACCATTGGCACCAGGTCGGGGGAATAAGAAGCATCCACCAGTTGCTGCTGCAAGGTGCTGGCGCAAAGTTTGGCAGCCCGCTTGTCGCGAGGCACGCCAGCCATCGAAGTTGTGGCCAGCGCATCGTCGGTAGCACCTTGCGATTGGGGCCTTCGAACACCCGGCAATCCCGAATAAGGTTCCGATGTGGCAACGTCCACATCCTTGGAGTTTGGCGTCCCGGAGCTCCCGCTTCTGGGCTTCGAGGCCTTTGCAAAGCTGGGCTTCGGCGCATTCGCGGGTCGGGGCTGCGGCGCTTTGGCCAAGGCGGGAAGCGCGATCTCACCGCCGCTGCCGGCAGCATCCAACGGCGTTGGTGCTGTTGCTGTTTGCTTGTCAGCACCGTCCACCAATCCCTTTTGTTTGTCAGTCTCCTGTTTGCCTATGTCCTGGTTTAAGGTCGCGTCGTTCTCCGCATCCTGTGCGGACTCGGGATCCTTTGCCGCGGTCGCCTGCTTTTCGGTGTCGTTGGCTGCATCTGGCCGCTCTTCGGAGCCCGGGGACGTGGCGGATTCATTCTGCGAGCCCTTCGCTGCGAGAGGCGGTTTCGAATCGTCACCCTTAGTCGGCGACGGCGAGGTGTTTTGAACGATGCCGCCCTCCAGAGATGTACTGGAGCCGGCATCCTTGTCCCCGAACCGGAAAACAGGTTTCAGGACCTCGATTGGTGCCGGCTTGGGTGGTGGCACTTCCGATGGAGGCGGTCGTTCCACCTTCGGTTCCGGGGGCTTTTCGGCTTTGGGTTCCTTTGGGGCCGGCGGAGGAGCAGGTTTCGGCTTTGGCTGTTCGGGCGGAGGCACGAGAGTGACGTTTACCGCTGGCTCTTCCTGCTGCAGATGAGGAAGCATCGGCTGGCCGTAGACCAAGACCGCGACGATGAGCCCATGCAAGATCAGCGACGCGGGCAAGGCCCACAACAAGTCCCGACTGCGGTCCCTTGTCTCATCCTTCATGCTGACCGATGTGCCGTGAAACGGAGGCGGCATCAAGCATGAACGTCGGAGTTGCGCAAAATAGCCGCTGGAGGTCCGAAGAAGGGAATTGGGTCTCGGAGTTGGTTTAGTCAGGGCCAGCGTAGTGTAGTCAACGTCCTCGCGCGCTTCTCTTCGTTTGGCCTGAAGCGGCTCCTAGGGGGCCGAAATCTGCTGGTCCGCCTTCGAAACACATTTGGCTGCAGCGGTCTGTCGAAACGTCGGCTTCCCAATCAATGTTGGTGTTATTGGGCGGCCTTCCTAGCTTCGAGACGGGCGATGAACGGAATGGCGAGCACTGCGAATGCCGCGATGCCTGCGGCGATGTAGCCCAAGCTACCGATACCCAGCATCTTAATGGCAGTGCCGCCGATAATGGCACCAAGGCCGATGCCAGCATTGGCTGCGGACACGTTCAGCGTGCCCGCCAGGGCCTGGGCATGGCTTGCAGACTTCATGACGCGGATCTGGCAAATGGGATAAAGCGCGGTATTGGCCAAGCCCCAGACGGCGAGCGCAAGTCCCAGCCATAGGGGATGCGAGGCGAGTGGAACGGTCGCCGCCATGCCGCCGGCCAAGACGAGTGCGGCCTGAGCCGTGGCGCGCAGCGGTCCGCGACCGACCATGAGCCCTCCGATCCAGTTGCCGAGCAGGCCGATCGCACCAAAGCCCATCAGCCACCAGCCAACATCTTTGGAGGGCACCCGAGCGACCTGTTCCAGAAGATCGGCCAGATAGGTGTAAGCGGTGAACATGGCAGTGAAGACCAGGACCGACAGGGCGATGTTCGCCAGAAAGAAGGGTGACCTCAAAATCCGCATTTGTTGACCCAGCCGCAGGCGCTGGGGACGAGCCAGGGTTGGCATAGCCACGAGCCGCAGCGTCGCCATCAACAACGACAGGACCGCCAGAGCCCAGAAGGCCCCGCGCCAGCCGAATGCGGCGCCGGCGAGCGTTCCAAGGGGAATGCCGAACACCATGGCGCCGGAGATGCCCAGATAGACGTTGGCGACCGCTTTACTGGCGCGATCAGGACCGGCGATCTCGGCCGCCGTCTCGCTGGCCGTGCCCCAAAAGATCGGCAGCGCCAGTGCCGGCAAAAAACGCGCCAATGCGAGCAGCATTGCGGTGAGGATCGGTGGCCCGGAAGCCTGGCCTGATCGAGTCGCCCATCGCCGCCTCGGCGCGGAGCGTCTCGTCTTTTGCGCCTCACCGGCCTATCTGGCCAAGCAGCCCATGCCGGCAACGCCAGATGATTTGGCGAAGCTCGGCGGGGTGCTTTACGGACGCAGTGATGGGTTCACGTCGCCCTGGCGCTTCGGCGGCGCGGACGGCGTCGAACACCGGGCTGTCGCGGGGCGCATCGTTCTTGGCAGCGCCGAGGCGCAGGTCGAGGCCGTCAGGGCCGGCTTTGGTGTCGCTCAACTCGCAACCTGGCTGGTCAGTCGAGAACTGGAGGCCGGAATACTCGTCGAGATTCTTCCGGAATTCGCCATTGAGGGCCTGCCGCTGCACCTTGTGTGGCTGGCTGACCGGCAACTTAGCCCTAAAGTGAGCGCGTTGCTCTCGATTTTGGGCGCCGAACTGAACGTCGCTTGAAGATTACGCGTGAATAGTATCTGCTACCAAGCCGGGGCGCGACAGTCCTCTGTGGATGGCTCCCGCATTGCAAGAGATAATTCGACGTTCTGGCGCGTTGGTCGGGTGCAGTCTTCTGTCCGGCCTGTTGATGCAGCCATAGGAGACTGCTGGCCCTGATGGGGTCGGCAAAACAAGGTCCCAATCTGCTTAGCAGGCTATGACGCCTCGGACTGTCCGCGGGTTGTCCCTGTTTCCGGCCTGACCGGTTTCGCCATCACATCGCTTCGCTCTCACAACCTCATGGAGCCGATCGGCCGGCTCGAACTGTTTCTTGCCTTCAGGATCTCATCTCTTGGCGACTCTATGCTGCAAGGTGCGGGGCATGGCGCGCCTGGTAAACCTCGCCGCGGATCATGATCGCCCAGACCACCCGGGCCATTTTGTTCGCCATGGCGACACTCGCCACACGCACCGGTTTCCTGGCGAGGAGCGCGACGAGCCTCGGGTCCGCTGTCTCTGGTTTGTATTTGGCTCGGCGGATCAAGGATGTCGCGCCCACCACCARSAGCTTTCTTAGATACCGGTCACCCATCTTGGTAATGCGGCCGAGCCGGTCTTTGCYACCACTCGAGTTTTGCGATGGCGTGAGCCCGAGCCAGGCGGCAAACTCCCGACCCGAACGGAACTGTCCCGGATCAGCGACCGATGCCGCCAGCGCCGTTGCACCCACCGGGCCGATGCCTGGAATGGTCGATAGACGCCGTGCCACCTCGTCAGTTCTTTGCAGGGCAAGGATCGCTCGGTCGAGCGCCTGAAGACGGACATGGGTGTCGAGAACCTGTCCGCATAGCAGGCCAAGAATCTGCATCGCCATCTGCGGCACGTCTGGCGTTACTTCCTTGGCGGCGATCTGGCGTGCCAGGCCAAGCGCCCGCTCCAACCCTTCGGGAATGTCGATGCCGAACTCGGCCAGCAGGCCTCGGATCATGTTGACCAGCTGCGTGCGCTGCTTGACCAGGAGATTACGAGCGCGGTGAAGCGACAATGCCGCCTGCTGCTCGGCTGACTTCATCGCCACAAACCGCATGGTCGGGCGGGTCACCGCTTCGCAGATCGCCTCGGCGTCCACCGCGTCGTTCTTGCCGCGCTTCACATACGGCTTCACGTAGGCCGGCGGCATCATGCGGACCTCATGACCCAGCTTGGTCAGCTCTCGCGCCCAATGGTGCGATGTGCCGCAGGCCTCGATGCCGATCAGGCAGGGTGGCAACTTGGTGAAGAACGGCAAAACCTGCGATCGCCGTAGTGCCTTGCGCACGACAACGTCTCCAGACGCGTCAACGGCATGAACTTGAAAAACACGCTTGGCCAAATCGAGGCCCACGGTGGTAATCTGCATGGCGGATGGCTCCTTTGCTTGGGTTGCCAGACAGCAAACCCATTTTGGCACTCAGATGCCGGGAGCGGGAGCCATCCACCTCATCCGCTT
>NZ_JBFUIP010000070.1:0-29257 GCF_056401815.1 Aminobacter sp. P4_D5
GTCGCAAAGACAAGGGCGAACGGAAGATGGCGTTGCGCGACTTGAACGAGTTGACGACGATGACCAGCACCGGAAACAGCGCGATGACMGTGTAGGTCAGCAGCACCGCATGTGCGCCGATGCTGCGTGGCAGGGATGTGGCAGCCTTGCTCATGACGCCCTCAGAACTGGTAGCGGCGCAGCCGCCGCTGGATAAGGAACAGATAGAGGCACACGCCGGCGAGGATGATGAAGAACATCATCGAGGCGATGGTGGCGCCCATGTTGGGGTCGCCGATCTGCAGCTGGAAGCCGAAGAAGGTGCGGTAGAGGAACGTGCCCAGGATGTCGGTGGCGTAATTGGGACCGGCGAGCGCGCCTTGCGCCGAATAGATCAGGTCGAAGGCGTTGAAGTTGCCGACGAAGGTGAGGATAGAGATGATGCCGATGGAGGGCAGGATCAGCGGCAGCTTGATCTTCCAGAACTGGGAAAAGCCGGTGACGCCGTCGCATTCGGCCGCTTCGATGACCTCTTCGGGGATCGACAGCATGGCGGCGTAGATCAGCATCATCGGGATGCCGACGAACTGCCACACCGAGATCAGGCCGAGCGTGGTCAGCGCGTATTCTTCCTTGCCGAGCCACGGCACGAACAGGCTCTTGAGACCGACGAGGTCGAGCAGGTTCGGCGCCACGCCCCACAGCGGGCTCAGGATCAGCTTCCAGGCGAAACCGACGATGACGAAGGACAGGATCGTCGGGATGAAGATCGCCGTACGGTAAAAGGCGGAAAAGCGCAGCTTGGGGCTCGACAGCAGCGCTGCGAGCATGACGCCGATCGGGTTCTGCACCAGCATGTGGATGATGAAGAACCAGGTGTTGTTGCCAAGCGCGTTCCAGAATGATGCCGCCCAGCGCGGATCGCCAAACAGCGTGCGGAAATTGTCGAAGCCGGTGAACACCTGGGCGTTGTCGATGTTGYGGAATAGCGACAGCTGCAAGGTGCCGAACAGCGGCAGGATCATCACCGCGGTGTAGACCAGGAGTGCCGGCGCCAGGAAAACGGCGATGTGCCAGCGCGTCGGTCTCTTGTCTTGGCTATGCTCTAGGCTTTGCTCCGACATCTCAAATTCCCTGGCCCGGCCCGTTTTCGACCGTTGATCATGACTGCGAGGATGGACCCCTGCGGCGCTTCCCGCCAGATGGCTATCGGAAGCAGGAGCGCATCTTTGTACGCTATCGTTCAACCCCTCATTTCGATTCCGCGAGGTTCGAAATCGTCAAGGGACGGAGAGCGCCACCAAGGCGGCGCCCTCCTGAGCGAGCATCAAGCCCGCCGCATCTTACTTAGCCGGCTTGAACCAGCTGTCGAGGCCCTTCTGCAGCTCGGCAGCAGCGGCTTCCGGGGTCTCGGTGCCGTTGATGACGTTGGCCGACTTGACCCAGGTCTCGTTTTCGAGATTCGGCGTGCCGCGCGACAGAACCTGATAGGTCGAGCGGATCGTCGGCTTGCACTTCTCGCGCCAGGAAACGAACTCCTGAGCCATCGGGTCTTCCATCTTCACGGCAGCCGAGTTCAGGCTGAAGAAGCCCGGCAGCGCGTTGGCATAGATGGTCGCGAATTCTGGCGAAGCCACCCAGGTCAGGAAGGTCTTGGCGGCATCGGCGTTCGCGCTCTTGGCGTTGAGGCCAATGCCGATGTCGTTATGGTCGGAGATGTAGCAGGTGTCGCCAGCCTTCTGGACCGGCGGCGGGAAGGCACCCATCTTGAACTGAGCCTGGGTGTTGAAGGTCGAAATCTCCCACGAGCCGGCCGGGTAGATGGCGGCGCGGCCGAGCGTGAAGAGGTTCTGGCTGTCCGGATAGGTCTGGGCTTCGAAGCCGTCGCCGAGATAAGGYTTCCACTTGGCGAGCGTCGCAAAAGGCGCAACCCAGTCGGCATCGGTCAGCTTCTGCTCGCCCTTGATGAGCGCCAGACGGCCTTCTTCGCCCTTCCAGTAGTTCGGGCCGATGTTCTGGTAGCCCATGGTCGCGGCTTCCCAGAGATCCTTGGTGCCCATGGCCATGGGGATGAAGGTGCCGTCGGCCTTGATCTTGTCGAGGGCGGCGAAGAACTCTTCTTCGGTCGCCGGCACGGCGATGCCGAGCTTTTCGAAGGCGTCCTTGTTGTAGATGAAGCCGTGGATGACGGACGCCATCGGCACGCAGAAGCTCGCCTTGCCATCGTCGGTCTGCCAGGCGGACTTGGCGACGTCGGAGAAGTTCTCCATGCCAGCAAGGCTGGTCAGATCGGCAAGCTGGCCCTTCTTGTAGAGCTCGAGCGAGGCGTCGAACGGACGGCAGGTGATCAGATCACCAGCCGAGCCGGCGTCGAGCTTGGCGTTGAGCGAGGCGTTGTATTCGGTCGGAGCCGTGGGCGAGAACACGACTTTGATGCCGGGGTTCTTGGCTTCGAACGCCGGGATCAACTTTTCCTGCCAGATGGCGAGGTCGTCATTGCGCCAGCTCTCGATGGTGAGCGTCTTGTCCTGGGCGAGCGCGATCCCGGCGGAGCCGAGAATGCTGGACGCCATCAGAAGTCCAGTAAGCAACCTGTGTTTCATTTCCATTCTCCCTGTTTACGTTCTCTCGGGCCTCTACTGATGAGAGCCTCTGCTCCCCTCGAGCTTCGACAGTGCGGACCTCAGTTTCTGGTCCGCCCCATCCAGAAGTTGGTTTGCCGCCTCGGGGCTTGCCGCCCCTGAGGCCAGAAGGATTGCCACTTTCACCGAGCCCCCGCTCTTTTCGAGCAGGCTTTTCGCGGTGGCAGCATCACTGCCGGCAATGACTGAGACGATGCGCGCTGCGCGCTCGTGCAGCTTCAGATTGTCGGCGTGGAGATTGACCATATAGCCGTCATGGACATGGCCGAGATGGATCGCGGCAAGCGTCGACATCATGTTGAGGGCGACCTTCTGCGCGGTGCCGGCACCCATACGGGTCGAGCCGGCAACGACTTCCGGCGGCGTCGCCAGCAGCACGGAAATCTCGGCGAGACCAAACATCGGCGCGCCGGAATTGTTGGCAAAGGCAATCGTTGCGGCACCGCGGCGCTTGGCCTCTTCAAGAGCACCCATCGCATAGGGCGTCGAGCCGCTGGCGGAAATGGCAATCAGGCAGTCGCCGGCATCTAGACCGGTCGCAGCGACATCGCGAGCGGCCTGGTCGGCATCGTCTTCCGGCCCACCGGCCAGATTGACCAGCGCCTCGGTGCCGCCGGCCAGCAGGATGAACACGCGCTCGCGCGGGATGCCAAAAGTTCCGGGAAGCTCAAGCGCGTCAGCCAGCGCCATCAGGCCGGAACTGCCCGCAGCGGCATAGACAAGGCGGCCACCGCCAGCGAGGCAGGCAGCGACTTTTGCGGCGGCTTGAGCGATTTCGGGGATGGCGGCATGGACAGCGCGGGCAGCTTCGACCTGGGCATCCGCAAGCAGGCGGAGAACGGAATCGGGTGCCTGGGCATCAATGCCCCCGGCATCTTTGTGCACCGCTTCTGTACGCCTTGGCGCCATTCTGTCTCTCCCTTTCGCCGACAATACCAAAAAAATACCACTTGTCCAGCGGCGTTAACAAATTCCTTTGCTGCAACGCAAGGCAGATCGAAAAATCTATACAATTCAATCAAATGGGGATTCTGGTCCGGCTGCCGGAATTTAAAGCTTGGCTATTGGTATTTTATTGGTATTATCGGCGGCGAGGAGAAAACGCCGTGGATCTTGTGCTCGGGATAGATGGTGGCGGCACCGGCTGCCGGGCCGCACTGGCCACTGCAACCGGCGACAATTTGGGTCGCGGGCGTGGCGGACCGGCCAATATCCGCACCGACCTCGCTGGCGCTTGTGACAACATCGTCGAAGCTGCCCGCCTGGCATTCATCGATGCCGGCCTTGACCCCGCATTTATCGCTTCGACCGACGCCGTGCTCGGCCTCGCCGGCGCCAATGTCGGCGACTACAAGCAGCGGCTCGAAGCCATGCTGCCGTTCCGAAACAGCTCTGTTGAAAACGACTCGCTCATCTCGCTCGAAGGCGCGCTCGGCGCGCATGATGGCGCCATCGCGGCACTTGGAACCGGCACCGTCTATCTGGCACGCCAGCAAGGACAGTTGCGCCCCATAGGTGGCTGGGGCTTCCAGATCGGCGATCTCGGCAGCGGCGCGCGCATCGGGCGCGAGCTGCTGCAGGAAACACTGCTCGTCTACGACAAGATCCATGCCGGTTCGGCGTTGACCGACATCATGCTTGAGCGTTTCAACGGCAATCCAAGCGACATCGTCGAATTCACCACCGCAGCCAAGCCTGCCGATTATGGCGGGTTCGCGCCGATGGTGTTCGAACACGCATCGAAAGGCGATGCCGTCGGTCAGCGGCTGGTCGAGCGCGCGGTTTCCGACGTCGAGGAAACGCTCGCCGTCTTCGACCTGTCGCCGACGCAGAGGCTTTGCCTGCTCGGTGGGCTAGCCGGCCTCTATGCGCCGCTGCTTTCAAAACGCTACCGCACGATCATGCATCCGCCACTGCAAGATGCACTTGGCGGCGCGGTACAGATGGCGGTCCGGAAATTCGGCAAAGCGGGAGGCGGCCATGGATGATGCCGCCGAACGCATTTTTGCCGCCCTGCGCGACGTCACCCAAAGTGGCGCCCCACTCTATCTCCAGCTCAAGAAAAACATCGAAGAGGCAGTCAAGCGCGGGCTGATCGGCCCCGGCGACGCCCTGCCCTCGGAACGCGATATCGCCGCCCAGGCCGACATTTCACGCGTCACCGTGCGCAAGGCGGTGCAGGATCTGGTCAAGTCGGGCGTGCTGGTGCAGCGCCATGGCTCGGGCACGTTCGTTGCGCCGCGCATGGAGCGCGTGGAGCAGTCGCTTTCGCGCCTGACCTCGTTCACCGAAGACATGGCCCGGCGCGGCATGGCGGCCCGCTCGCAATGGCTCGAGCGCGGCGTCTACCCGCCCTCGCCCGACGAGATGATGGTGCTTGGGCTGTCGGCCAGCGAGCTGGTGTCACGGTTGAGCCGCCTGCGCATTGCCGACGAAACGCCGCTGGCGATCGAGCGCGCGGCCATTTCCGCTTCGGTGCTTGCCGACCCTCGTGAAGTGACATCTTCGCTCTATATGGCACTGGGCAAGACTGGCCACCGGCCGGTGCGTGCCGTACAGCGCATCTCGGCAGTCAATCTCGGCGAAGCCGAGGCCAAGCTGCTATTGGTGCCGGCGGGCTCGGCCTGCCTGCAGATCGAGCGCATCTCATACCTTGCCAGCGGCAAGGTGATCGAGTTCACCAAGTCGATCTATCGTGGCGACGCCTATGATTTCGTCGCCGAACTAAGGCTACCCGGCCCGGATGGGCAAGAAGGAGACATCGCTTGAACGCGACAACGCATATGCGGCGCGAAATCGCCGAAATCCCCGAAGCCACAGCGCGCCTGCTCGAAGGTTCCGCTAAGGAACTTGCCGAAACCGGCCAGCACCTCAAGCGCGCAGCTCCGCGCTTCATCACCACCGTGGCACGCGGTTCGTCCGACCACGCGGCCTCCTTCCTCAAATACGCCATCGAGCTGACCGCCGGGCTTCCCGTCGCGTCCATCGGCCCGTCGATCTCGTCGATTTACGGCGCCAAGCTCAAGCTTGCCGATTCCGCGTGCATCGCCATTTCGCAGTCGGGCAAAAGCCCCGACATCGTCGCCATGGCCGAAGGCGCGCGCGCCGGCGGCGCGCTGACGATCGCCTTGACCAACACTGCCGGTTCGCCGCTGGCAGTCGCATCCGACCACGCCATCGACATCCTCGCAGGGACCGAAAAGAGCGTGGCCGCGACCAAGACCTTCGTCAACTCGGCGGTCGCCGGGCTTGCCGTGCTTGGCCACTGGACCGGCGACGACAAGCTGCTCGCCGCACTCAAGGCACTGCCTGACTATTTCGCCAAGGCGGTCGAATGCGACTGGATGAGCATCGCCGATGCGCTCACCGACGACACCAACTCGCTGTTCATCCTCGGCCGTGGTCCCTCGTTTGCCATCGCCAACGAGGCGGCACTGAAGTTCAAGGAAACCTGCGCCATGCACGCGGAATCCTACAGTGCAGCCGAAGTGATGCACGGCCCGCTGGCGCTGGTGCGGCCGGGCTTCCCGGTGCTGGCCCTTGCCGCCCGCGATGCCTCCGAGCCCTCGATATCAGAAGCCGCCGACGGGCTAGCCGCGCGCGGTGCCGCCATCCACATCACCTCGGCATTGGCCAAGAAGGCGCATATTCTGCCGCATGTCGCGACCGGCCACCCGCTGACCGATCCGCTGATGCTGATCGCTTCGTTCTATGGCTTCGTCGAGGCTTTTGCCCGCCATCGCGGCCTCGACCCCGATAGCCCGCCTAACCTCAGGAAAGTGACCGAAACGATATGACCAATCGTTTTGCCATAGGTGCGGCACGCATCTTCGACGGAGAGGCGTGGCATGAAGATGCCGCGCTCATCGTCACCGAGGGGCTGGTCGAGAGCATCGTCAAGCGCGATGCCGTGCCGGCTGGCATTGCGGTTACGGACGGCGGCGGCATTGTTGCCCCCGGCTTCATCGACCYTCAGGTCAATGGCGGCGGTGGGCTGATGCTCAACGACAAGCCCGATGTCGACACGCTCGATATCATCTGCAAGGCGCAGATGCCGTTCGGCACCACCGCAGTGCTGCCGACGCTGATCACCGACACCCGCGAGATCACGCGCGCGACGATCGCGGCAGGTGCAGATGCGGCAAAGAGCAAGGTCCCGGGTTTCCTCGGGCTGCATCTCGAAGGGCCGCATTTGTCGCTCGCCCGCAAGGGCGCGCATGATCCCAAGCTGATCCACCCGATGGACGAGGCGGAGCAGGCGGCCCTGATCGCCGCGTGCTCGACGATGCCGGTACTTTTGACCACTGTGGCGACGGAATCCGTCACCCCGGCTCAGGTCAAGGCGCTCGCCGACGCCGGTATCGTGGTCAGCCTCGGCCACACCGACACGAACTACCGCACGGCAAAGCAATATGCCGAGGCGGGTGCCACGATGGCGACGCATCTGTTCAACGCAATGAGCCAGATCGGCAATCGCGAACCCGGCCTTGCCGGTGCCGCGGTCGATATCGGGACGTTCTCGGCCGGCCTGATCGCCGACGGCATCCATGTCGACCCGGCAACGATGGCGATCGCGCTGCGCGCCAAGAACGGCCCGGCGCGCATCTTCCTGGTCACCGATGCCATGGCAACGATCGGCACCGACATGAAGTCGTTTGTGCTGAACGGACGCACCATCAAGCGCGAGAATGGCCGCCTGACACTGGAAGACGGCACGCTTGCGGGTGCTGATCTCGACATGATCTCGGCGGTGCGCTTCATGCACGAAAAGATCGGCATGGAGCTCGGCGAAGCACTGCGCATGGCCTCGCTCTATCCGGCCGAAGCTGTCGGCCAGGACAAGCATCTCGGCCGCCTGCTCAAGGGCTTTGCCGCCAATATTGTCCAGCTCAGCGACACGCTCGACGTGTCGGGCGTTTGGATCGACGGCAACAGGGTGTTTGCGGCTTAGGTTCGAGAACGAGGTCGGCCAGCCCGCTTAGCGGCCTGCTGACCTTGCCACGTCGGCACTGCCCCTCACCCGCCTGCCGGCACCTTCTCCCCGTAATGACGGGGAGAATGACGAAGCTCCAACGCCGACGCCCCCTCTCCCCGTTCTTCACGGGGAGAGGGTAAGGGTGAGGGGCAAATCTTCAAACTCAGATAGCGGCCTTGTCCGCGGCAGCCCTAATCGCTTCGATATTCGCCGCATAGGCCGAAGGCCCGCCCTTGAACACGGCATTGCCGGCGACCAGCACGTTGGCGCCGGCGGCGGTGACCAGCGGCGCGGTCTCGGGCGTCACGCCGCCGTCGATCTCGATGTCGATCGGGCGATTGCCGATCATCGCCTTGACCCGCTTGACCTTGTCGATGACAGCCGGAATGAAGGCTTGGCCGCCAAAGCCCGGATTGACGGTCATCAAAAGCACGAGGTCGAGCCGGTCGAGCACATATTCGATCACCGATTCAGGTGTCGATGGATTGAGCGACACGCCGGCCTTCTTGCCCAGGTTCCGGATGGTCTGCAGCGAGCGGTCGAGATGCGGGCCGGCCTCGGCATGGACAGTGATGATGTCGCAACCGGCGTCGGCGAATGCCGCAAGATAAGGGTCGGCGGGCGTGATCATCAGATGGCAATCGAACACCTTGTCGGTGCGGTTGCGGATCGCCTTAATGACGGGCGGGCCGAAGGTGATGTTGGGAACGAAGTGCCCGTCCATGACGTCGAGATGGATCCAGTCGGCGCCAGCGGCGACGATGGCCTCGACCTCATCGCCGAGTTTGGAGAAGTCCGACGACAGCACCGACGGGGCGATCAGGGTTTTGTTGCTCACGTTCAGGCCTTTTTGAAAGCGCGATGTTGGCGCTTGCCTAATATCCGGCGGCGTCAATGTCGAGACGCAAGCGCCCGGACGAGGGCCTTTGCCCGGCAAAAAGACCCGTCCAGCGCGCCGATGCGAGTGGTTGCGACGTCAATTCGGCCTGCGCGAGATTATCGCGAGCCCGACCCCGCAAAGAATGCAGAGGCTGGAAAACACCAGTCGGGAGGACAACGCCTCGCCCAGCAAGGCGGTCGCACCGGTCGCCGCGATAACCGGGACAGTCAGTTGCACGACAGCGGCCTGTGTCGTCGAAAGTCCGGGCAGAGCGCGATACCACACGGCATAGCCCAGGCCCGAAGCGAGGACGCCGGAGACGGTCGCCAGGCCAACGCCAAGGGGCGTGATGCGATCCGCAAACA
Source organism: Aminobacter sp. P4_D5 (assembly GCF_056401815.1). Classification (NCBI taxonomy): domain Bacteria; kingdom Pseudomonadati; phylum Pseudomonadota; class Alphaproteobacteria; order Hyphomicrobiales; family Phyllobacteriaceae; genus Aminobacter; species Aminobacter sp. P4_D5. The sequence goes on from NZ_JBFUIP010000070.1 coordinate 8,842, forward strand.
TCGGCAAAAGCACCAGCGGCAGGCAGATCAGCGCCGAGCGAACGAAATTGCCCGCCGTGTCGCCAAGCGGGCTCGCCGATCCGCGGCCGCGCAAGGAATAGACACCCCAGGCAATGCCCGAAACCACCATCAGGATGCTGCCGTAGAGATCAGGCGCATTGAGACCGGGTACGAGGAGATAGACGAATGCGGCGAACGCCACTGCCAGCCCGGTCAATTCAAGACCTGTCGGCCGGTTGCGCCTGAAGATACCCCACGAAATCATGGTTCCCTGAACCGAAGCGAAGAGTATCAGCGCGCCCGTCGCTGCCCCAAGCCGAAGATAGGCGAGCGAGAAAGCCAAGGCATAGGAAAACAAGGCCAGGCCCGAAGGCCAGTTGCCGGGAAGTGCACGAAACGCACCGCGCCCACGCTGCCAGTAGATCAGCAGCATCAGAGCTACGGCGCCCGAGATCAGGCGAACGGCCGTGTAGGCCGCCGCATCGATCGTCGCCCCATCCAACGCCGCGCGTGCCAGCAGCGAATTCGCGGCGAAGGCGAGCATCGCCAGGACGGTCAGCAATATGGTCAAGCTGGAACCTCCGCAGGCGGACGATGCAACTTTGCTTGTTCCCAGGCTGGTACCGTCCTGGAACGATGTCTCCAACATATCACGCGCCAGCAGTCGTGGATCCGCGTTGACGGCACGGAGACGTAAATCGAGTCGAAAACCTCGAAAAATGCCGATTGAAATCGATTACATTTTCTGACTATCATCTGATGCAGCAGTTTTTGCATCGGGAGGAATTCATGAAGAAATTTGCAGCATTTGCCTTAACCACCGTCGCGGCATTGGCCGTATCGGCGTTCTCGACCCAAGCGGCCGACTTCAAGATCGGCCTGTCGAATGGCTGGGTCGGCTCGGAGTGGCGCACGCAGATGATCGAACAGGCGCAGGCCGCGGCCGCCGCTTGGAAGGACAAGGGCGTCAATGTCGAAGTCGTTGTGCAGAGCGCCAATGTCGACGTGCCCGGCCAGATCGCGCATGTCCGCAACTTCATCAGCGAGGGCGTCAACGCCATCATCATCAATCCGAACAGCCCCACCGCGTTCGATCCGGTCTTCGCCCAGGCCAAGGAAGCCGGCATCCTGGTGATCTCGACCGACGCCGAAGTGTCGTCGCCCGACGCCACCTATGTCGGCATCGACCAGAAGGCATGGGGCGCGGCGGGCGCCAAGTGGCTGGCCGAGACGCTCGGCGGCAAGGGCAACGTGGTAGCCATCAACGGCGTAGCCGGCCACCCGGCCAACGAGATGCGCGTCGCCGGCTACAAGGAAGTGTTCGGCCAGTACCCGGACATCAAGATCGTCAATGAAGTCAACGCCAACTGGGATCAGGCCCAGGGCCAGCAGGCGATGCAGAACCTGCTCGCCACCAACCCCGACATCAATGGCGTGTGGGTGCAGGACGGCATGGCGGCAGGCGCCTGGAAGTCGATCATCGATGCCAAGAAGCAGTCGTCGATCGCCGCCACGGGCGAGATCCGCAAGGACTTCATCGACCTTTGGGTCAAGGACAAGCTGAACTCCGGCGCTTCGGTGAACCCGCCCGGCGTCATGGCCTCGGCACTCAACGTCGCCGTGCTGATGCTGCAGGGCAAAGAACTGAAGGAGCCGGCAACGGCTGGCCAGTACAAGAACGCCATGTACCTGCCGATCCCGTTCATCGACTCCAAGAACGTTGAGCAGGTCGCCAAGGATCTGGAAGGCAAGCCGGGCTACTTCTCCTACACCAGCCAGCTTTCCATCGAAGACGCCGAGAAGCTCTTCAAGTAAGCTTCCTCCCAAGCCGGGGGTGCCTGCCGAGCAGGCGGCGCCCCCGGACCGACCTTGTCCAGGGAAGCCACCACCATGTCTAAAATTGAGCTCCGTAGCGTAAGCAAAGCTTACGGCGCCACCCTTGCCTTACGCCGCGGCGACCTTTCGATCGACGCCGGCGAGGTGCATGTGCTGATCGGCTCGAACGGTTCGGGCAAGAGCACGCTGTGCAAGGTCCTCGCGGGCAGCGTCCGGCCGGATGGCGGCGAGATATTGATCGACGGCAAGCCCGTCACCATCACCGGGCCACGCTCGGCGCGCGACCACGGCATCGGCATCTTCTACCAGGAACTCAGCCTGGCGGCTCACCGCACGGTGGCGGAAAACATCTGCCTTCCGGACCTGCCCACCACCCGCGCGGGCTTTGTCGATCGCGCTGCGCTGGAGGCCCGCGCCGCACGCTATATCGCCTTGTTCGACACCGTCTCCGGTGACGGCTTTGCTGCCGAAACCGCCGTCGAGAACCTGCGCGCCGACCAGCGCCAGCTGGTCGAGATCATGAAGGCGCTGGCAACCGAGGCACCCGTCATCATCTTCGACGAACCGACCTCCGCACTAGATCGCGCCCAGGTCGACCGCTTCTTCGAAATCCTGCGCGAGCTGAAGATACAAGGCCGCAGCATCATCTTCATCTCGCACCGCATGGACGAGATCTTCGCCATAGGCGACCGAGTCACCGTCATCCGCGACGGCGAGACAGTGGGCACCGAAAAGATCACTGAGACCAATCCCGCAGCGGTGATCCGCATGATGGTCGGCGGCCAGGACGAACTCGCCGCCGGCAACAGTGCGCCGCCCGCTGCCGTTGCCGCCGGGCGGCCGAACGTTCTGGCGATCAAGGGACTTTCCGGCAAGGGCTTCGCCAATGTCAGCTTCGAGGTCGCCAAGGGCGAAATCCTCGGCTTCGGCGGGCTGCACGGCCAAGGCCAGTCGGCAGTGCTGCGCGCCATCTTCGGCGTCAATCCAGTCGCCTCGGGCGAAATCGTGCTCAACGGCGCGCCGTTTGCGGCCAAGAACCCGCGCGAAGCAATCCGGCGCGGCTGCGCCTATGTCTCGGGCGACCGAGGCCGCGACGGCGTCATTTCGGGCCGGCCGATCCTCGAGAACGTCACGCCGATCCACTATCTCAGGCAGAAACTTTTCCTCGCACGACCGTCTGCGCTCGCCGAACGCGTCAAGCCGGCGCTCGAGGCGCTGCACACCAAGTTTGGCGGGCTCAGCCATCCGATCAATTCGCTGTCGGGCGGCAACCAGCAGAAGATCGTCATTGCGCGCTGGCTGATCGACCGTCCCGACGTGCTTTTGCTCGACGACCCGACCAAGGGCATCGACCTCTCAGCCAAGGCGGACCTGTTTTCACTGATCCGCAAGCTCGCCGCAGAGGGGCTGGGCATCGTGCTCTATTCCTCCGAAGACGCCGAGCTGCTCAACAACGCCGACCGTATCCTCGTCTTCAATGGCGGTTCGGTGCGGCGCGAACTCACCGGCGCRGATCGCACGCGCTATAATCTCTACCAGGCAGCTTACGAGGCCGCGTGATGACAACCGCGACCATTTCCCAAAAGCCAGGCGGGCTGAAACGGCTCGTCGAGCGCTATCCCTTCCTGCCGGCGCTGCTGATCGCGCTTGTCCTGCTCGCGCTCAACGGTCTCTACCAGCCGCGCAGCGTGAGTTTCATCGGCATCACCGGACTGGTGAAGACCTATCTGGCGCTGATGCTCCTGGCGGTTGCCCAGACCTATGTCGTCTATGCCGGCGACATCGACCTGTCGGTCGGCGCCATCGTGTCGCTGGTCAATGTCGTCATCGTCGTGATGATGGAAAGGATGGGCGGCAGCGGTTTTTCCCTTGTCGCCGCCCTGTGTGTCGGCCTGCTCACCGGCCTTGCCTGCGGCATCGTCAACGGCATCGTGGTCGCGGCACTTAGGCTGCAGGCGATCGTCGCAACTTTTGCCACCAGCATCTTCTTCACCGGCTTGGCACTCTACGTCATGCCGGTCGCCGGCACGCCGGCACCCGCCGCATTCTGGCGCACCTATGGCGGACGTTTCTTCGAAATCCCGTTTGTCTTCTACGCAGCGGTGCTGCTTGCAATCGTGCTCTATCTGCTCGCCCGCACCCGGCTGTCGACGCAATTGCTGGCGGTCGGCGATGACGCGCAAGCCGCGTTCCAGAGCGGTCTGCCCGTCACCAGAATCCGCATCCAGGGCTATGCGCTGTGCGGCCTGTTTGCAGCGCTCGCCGCCTTTTGCATCACCGGCGATACGGCCAGCGGCGACCCGCTGGTCGGCGGCAAGATGACCCTGTTTTCGGTGGCAGCGGTGGTGCTCGGCGGCAGCGCGCTGTCGGGCGGCTTCGGCACCGTCGTCGGCTCGATCATCGGCGCCTTGATCATCGGCCTCATCAACTCGCTCGTCTTCTTCGTCGGCACGCCGTCGGAATGGCAGAACCTGGTCCAGGGCCTCGCCATACTGGTGGCACTGATGGCGGGCGTTCTCGTCGGCCGGAGGGCACGCGCATGACCGCCACAACACAGACGCCTTCGGCACCCACGCCCTCGTCCGTTCTGACCTTCCTCAAGCAGCCGCTGGTGGTGGCGCTGATCCTGATCGCGGCACTGCTGCTGCTCGGCGAAGCACTGTCGCCCGGCTTTGCCTCGGGCCAGCAGATCCTCAGGCTTTTGATCGTCGCAGCCCTGCTCGGCATCGTCGCCGCCGGCCAGAATCTGGTGATCCTCGGCGGACGCGAGGGCATCGACCTGTCGGTAGGCGGGGTGATCTCGCTCAGCGCCATCATCGCCGGCAATGTCATGAACGGCGCCGACAGCGCCATCCTGCCGGCGGTGCTCGCCTGCATGGCGGCGGGTGCCCTGATCGGCCTGTTCAACGGCCTGGGCGTTACGCTGCTGCGCATTCCGCCGCTGGTGATGACGCTCGGCATGCTCGGCGTGCTGCAAGGGCTTCTTGTCGTCGTGCGCAACGRCATTCCGTCGGGGTTTGCCGCGCCCGGCCTGTCGCGCTTCGTCACCCAGCCCTTCCTGCTCGGCCTGCCCGGCATCATCTGGCTGTGGGTGGCGATCGGGCTGCTGATGGCCTTCATGCTTGGCCGCACCGTCTACGGCCACCGCATCTACGCCATCGGCTCGAACGAGCATGCGGCCCACATGGCCGGCGTGCCGGTCAGGCGCATGCGCATTTCGCTGTTCATGCTCTCGGGCGTATTCGCGTCCCTCACCGGCATCTGCCTGCTTGGCTATTCGGGCTCGTCCTTCGCCAATGTCGGCGAACAATACATGCTGGCCTCGATCATCGCCGTGGTCTTCGGCGGCACGCCGCTGTCGGGCGGCAAGGGCGGCTACACCGGCACCATGGCGGGTGCCGTGCTGCTGGTCATCCTGCAGGGCATCCTGACCACCGTGCATATCGACGAATCCGGACGGCAGATGGTGTTCGGCGCCACGCTTCTGCTGCTGATGCTGTTTTATGGCCGCGGACGGGCGATGCGCGGATGAACGACCGTCCCAAGATCAAGGACATTGCCGAGCGGCTGGGCGTTTCCGCGGCCACCGTTTCGCGCGCGCTCTCCGACAGCGGACTGGTGGCCGAGCCGACGCTGAGCCGCATCCGCGATCTGGCTCGCGAGATGAACTACCGTCCCAATGTCAGCGCACGAAACCTGCGCACGCAAAAGGCGATGGCGGTGCTGATGGTGGTGCGCGACGTCGGCAACCCGTTCTATCTGGAAATCCTGAAAGGCGTCGAAGCCACCGCGCGCGCCGCCGGCTACTCCGTGCTCATGGGCAATACCGAAAACGATTCCGACCGCGAGGTCGAATATTTCGACATGCTGCGCGACGGCCATGCCGATGGCATGATCCTGATGACGGGCAAGCTGCCTGAGCGCGAGGGCTTTCTTGCCTCGGTCGCTGACGCCCCCATCGTTGTGGCGCTCGAGGCGATCGAGAACGCCGGCTTTCCACATGTGCTGATCGACAATGAAGGGGCCGCGCAAAACGCCGTCGAGCATCTGATCGGCCTCGGCCACAAGCGCATCGCCCATATCTCCGGCCCAGTGCCGGAGATCATGAGCATCTATCGCCGCGACGGCTATCGCAAGGCGATGGCAGCTAGCGGCCTGCCGATCCCCCAAGGCTATGAGCCGGTCGGCGACTATCTGCTGCACACCGGCCAGCGCCTGTGCCAGGGCCTGTTCGAGCTGCCGCAGCCGCCCACGGCGATCTTCGTTGCCAATGACGAGATGGCTTTCGGTGTCATCCACCAGTTGCGCAAGCTCGGGCTCGACATACCCGGCGACGTGTCGGTGGTCGGCTTCGACGACCTGTTCCTCAGCGAGGCCTTTTATCCGCCGCTGACCACTGTCAGCCAGCCGCGCACCGAGATCGGCAGGGCGGCCATGACCATGCTGCTCGACATGCTGACGGGCGGACCCACGCCGCGCAAGTCGGCAATGCTGCCGACAACGCTGAAGATACGCGGCACCACCGCGCCAGCGCCGAAGTGATTTCAGATATTAGGAATGAGGGACCTCACATGACCGGATTGCCCAAACAGCGGCTGCGCGTCGGCTTCGTCGGAAGCGGCTTCATCGCGGAATTCCACCTCAAGGGCATGCTCGGCGTGCGCAATGTCGACGTCACCGGCGTGTTCAGCCGCAAGGCCGAAAACCGCGCGCGTTTCGCCAACCGCGTCACTGAGCTCGGCCTCGGCGAATGCACCAGCCACGACAGCCTGGAGTCGCTCGTCAATGCCGACAATGTCGACGCGATCTGGATCCTTTCGCCCAACTACACCCGCCTCGACGTGATGCGCACGCTKCATGCCGAGGTGAAGGCCGGGCGCAGCAAGGTCTTCGCCGTTGCCTGCGAAAAGCCGCTTGCCCGCACCATCGCCGAAGCGCGCGAGATGCTGCGACTGGCCGAAGACGCCGGCCTCAACCACGGCTATCTCGAAAACCAGGTGTTCTGCACCCCGGTCATCCGTGGCAAGGACATCATCTGGCGCCGTGCCGCCTCGGCCACCGGCCGGCCCTATCTGGCACGCGCGGCGGAGGAGCATTCGGGCCCGCACGAGCCGTGGTTCTGGCAGGGCGACAAGCAGGGCGGCGGCGTTTTGTCAGACATGATGTGCCACAGCGTCGAGGTCGCCCGCCACCTGCTGACCAAGCCGGGCGCTGCGCGCAAGTCGCTTACCGTCAAGCAGGTCAGCGGCACTGTCGCCAACCTCAAATGGACGCGCCCCAACTATGCCGACCAGCTCCGCAAGCGCTTCGGCAACGATGTCGACTACCGCAACCGCCCGTCGGAGGATTTCGCCCGCGGCACCATCCTGCTCGAGGACGAGGAAGGCAACGAACTGGTCATCGAGGCGACGACCTCATGGGCCTATGTCGGGGCTGGCCTGCGCATCCAGCTCGAACTGCTCGGGCCCGAATATGCGATGGAGTTCAACTCCCTCAACACCGGGCTCAAGATCTTCATGTCGCGTGAGGTTAAGGGCGAGGAGGGTGAGGATCTGGTCGAAAAGCAGAACGCCGAACAGGGCCTGATGCCGGTGCTGGAAGACGAGGCCGGCGTCTATGGCTACACCGACGAGAACCGCCACATGGTCGAGTGCTTCCGCAAGGGCGAGACGCMGATGGAGACCTTCCATGACGGTCTCGCAGTGGTCGAGATCCTGATGGGGCTCTACCGCTCGGCGGAAATCGCCGGTTCGGTCATCTTCCCGGCGCCGGAGCTCGAAAACTATGTCCCGGTGGTCGCCCGCACGGGCGCCTGACCGGACCATCCGACGGCCGGATCATGGAGCGCCACTCCGGTCCGCTGGCAACGGGCAAGGCCACTGCGTCCGGTGACCTTGCCTGAGCCCCCGAGACACGTTCGGCAGGGTCGTCAAATCACGCGAAACACGTTATGATTTGCCAAGGTGAAGGTCGCGGTTTGGCGTGACCACTCATGCCAAGCGCGAGCCGCGACCCACCCCAACGGAGGAGTGGTCATGGCAAGTTTCCATGTGTACGCAGGCGCCACCAATACGATCGAGCATCCCGCGATCCGACGCATAACGGTCGCGGATGTGTTTGACGCGCTGCGACGTGGCTTCGACGACTTTTGGGACAAGCCTTCGCATTACGTTTTCCTGTGCCTGATCTACCCGGTCGTTGGGGTGTTCCTGATCACATGGACTTCGGGCGGCAACGCCCTGCAGCTCATTTTCCCGCTGATGTCCGGCTTTGCCTTGCTCGGCCCCTTCTTCGGCATAGGCCTGTACGAGATCAGCCGAAGGCGCGAGCAAAACCTCGACACGTCCTGGAAGCATGCCTTCGATGTCAGGCATTCGCCGGCCATTCCTGCAATGCTGGTCATCGGCATCATGCTGCTCGCGCTTTTCGTTGCATGGCTCCTGGTCGCGCAGATGCTCTACACGTCGCTTTACGGGGCGGACGCCCCGCAGTCGATGGCATCGTTCTTCGGCGATCTCTTCACCACCCAGCGCGGCTGGACGCTGGTTATCCTGGGCAATCTCATCGGATTCCTGTTTGCCCTGACAGTGCTCTGCACCACTGTCGTCGCCCTTCCACTGCTGCTCGACTGCGATGTCGGTGCCTATGCCGCGATCGAGACCTCGGTACGGGCGGTGATGAGCAATCCGGTGCCGATGCTGCTGTGGGGCCTGATCGTCGCGGTCGCGCTGCTGATCGGGTCAGTGCCGTTCCTGGCGGGCCTCGCCATAGTCATCCCGGTGCTCGGTCACGCGACGTGGCACCTCTATCGCAAGGTCGTGGAAGTCCCGGCCGACAAGAAGACGCCCTTGCCACCGTCTCCCGACAAAGGGGAGGATGGACACTTCCCGTATTGGCTTCGCGGGTAGTCGCGCCGCTATTGGAGCTGACGGCTTGTCGCCTTGGCGTTCGCCTTCACCGATGTCGGTGAAGGCGCCGAAAGCCGGTCGAGATGCATGCGGATATGAGCGGCCTCGGCTGCGGTGTTGGCAAGGGCAATCGCCCGGTCAAAAGCTTCGCGCGCCTCTTCGGTGCGGCCAAGCTGCATCAACAGCCCGCCCTTGACGCCGAAGAAATGGAAATAGCCCGCAAGCTTGGGCGCCAGCGGCTCGATCAGCTTGAGCGCCGCCTCCGGCCCGCGCAGCTTGGCGAAGGCAACGGCCCTGTTAAGCGTGACGACCGGCGAAGGCGTCATCGATTCCAGCACCGAGTAGAGCAGGTCGATTTCGGCCCAGTCGGTATCTTCGGGACGGGCGGCGCGGGCATGAAGGGCAGCGATCGCCGCCTGGATCTGGTAAGGCCCCGAGCGGCGATGGCGCATCGCCTTGTCGATCAGCGCCAGGCCTTCGTCGATCAGCGACCGGTTCCATAACGTGCGGTCCTGGTCCTCCATCAGCACCAATTCGCCTTCGGAATTGAAGCGCGCGGCGGCGCGTGCGTGCTGGAGCAGCAGAAGCGCTGTCAGCCCCATCACTTCAGGCTCGGTCTGGAACAGGCGCAGCAACAGCCGCGCCAGCCTGATCGCCTCTTCGCACAAGGGCGCGCGGTTGGCGATTTCGGTGGCACCCGCAGAATAGCCCTCGTTGAAGACGAGATACACCATCGCCAGCACGGCGGCGACCCGCTCGGAGCGCTCGACCGGACCGGGCGCCTCGAACGGCACGTCGGCATTGGCGATGCGCGCCTTGGCGCGGGTGATGCGCTGTTCCATTGCGCTTTCGCCGACGAGAAAGGCGCGCGCGATCTGCTTGACCGACAGCCCCGAGACGATGCGCAGCGCAAGCGCCACCTGCTGGGTCGCCGGCAAGTCGGGATGGCAGCAGATGAACAGCAGGCGCAGGATATCGTCGCGGTAGTGCTGGCCGTCGAGACGCTCGGCGATACCGGCCTCGACGTCCTCGAGGTCGGAAACCAACTCTTCGGCCGGCAGCGGCGCCTGCTTGCTGCGGCGCCTTGCGGCATCGATGCCGGAATTGCGGCCGACAAAGATCAACCAGGCGGCCGGATCACGCGGCGGTCCCTTTTCGGGCCAGGTGCGCAGCGCGCGCAGGCAGGCCTCCTGGAACGCCTCTTCCGCGGTATCGAGATCGCGGAAGTAGCGCAGCAGGGCCGCCACGGCCTGGKGCCTGGCGGAGGAAAGGGCCGTGTTGATCCAGGCCGGGTCGGTCATCTTGCCTCTTTTCCGGGGAAAAACGCGCCGATCGGGCGCAATTCATATGAACCGCCGCCGGGATTGGCTTCCGCCAGCTCCTTGGCAACGTCGACGGCATCGTCGAGCGTGTCGCAGTCGACGACGTAGAAACCGAGGAACTGTTCCTTGGTCTCGGCGAAGGGCCCGTCAATGATCAACGGCTCGTCCTTGGCCTTGCGCAAGGTGGTGGCGGCCGTCGTCGGCATCAGCCGCGCCACGGGGCCGAGCCGGCCCTGGTCGCGCAGCTTGCCTGTGACCACCTGAAGGCGCGCCATCACCTCGTCGTCCTGTTCCTTGGACCAGGCGCAGACGACGTCTTCGTTGTTGTAGCAAAGGATGGCGTAGAGCATCTATTCAGTTCCTTCATGACTAGGACGCGCCAGTATGCGCAATTCCGACATGGCGTCGGCAATTTTTTTGCCGTCATCAAGGACCCGGCACTTCGGCCATCGTGACGGCTTGTACAAAACCAGGAGAGGTGCAGATATGGCGTCGGCTCAGTGCGTGCAAGACGCCTGAAAGGTTGGAGGATAAGCGATGAAAAACGCCGAAATCTCACAGCGCAAGATGAACACGATCGCACGCGGCGTCGGCATGACGACGCAGGTCTATGCCGACCGCGCCGAGAACTCCGAGATCTGGGATGTCGAGGACCGACGCTACATCGACTTCTCCTCCGGCATCGCGGTCGTCAACACCGGCCATCGCCACCCGCGCGTCATCGAAGCGGTGAAAGCCCAGCTCGACCGCTTCACCCACACCTGCCATCAGGTCGTGCCCTACGAGAGTTATGTCCGGCTCGGCGAGCGGCTCAACGCCATTGCGCCGATGAAGGGCGACAAGCGCACGATCTTCGTCACCACGGGTGCCGAAGCGGTCGAAAACGCGGTCAAGATCGCCCGCAGCGCCACCGGGCGCCAGGCGGTGATCGCCTTTGCCGGCGGCTTCCATGGTCGCACCTTCATGGGCATGGCGCTGACCGGCAAGGTACAGCCCTACAAGGCGGGCTTCGGCGCAATGCCGGGCGACATCTTCCATGCGCCCTTCCCGGTGCCGCTGCACGGCGTCAGCACGGCCGATGCGCTGGCCGCACTCGACCGGCTGTTCAAGGCCGATGTCGACCCCGCGCGTGTGGCGGCGATCATCATCGAGCCGGTGCAGGGCGAAGGCGGCTTCTACGAGGTGCCGCGCGATTTCATGGTAGCCCTGCGCAAGATCTGCGACCAGCACGGCATGCTGCTCATCGCCGACGAAGTGCAGACCGGCTTCGCGCGCACCGGCAAGATGTTTGCCATGGACTACCATGACGTCGCGCCCGACCTCATGACAATGGCCAAGAGCCTCGCCGGCGGATTTCCGCTCGCCGCGGTGACCGGCCGCGCCGAGATCATGGATGCGCCCGGCCCCGGCGGGCTCGGCGGCACCTATGGCGGCAGCCCGATCGGCGTCGCCGCGGCCCACGCCGTACTTGACGTGATCGAGGATGAAAATCTGTGCGACCGCGCCAATCAGCTCGGTGCCCGGCTCAAGCAACGGCTCGAATCCTTGCGCGACGACGTTCCCGAGATCGTCGACATCCGTGGGCCCGGCTTCATGAACGCGGTCGAGTTCAACGATGTGAAGAAGGGCACACCCTCGGCCGAATTCGCCAATGCGGTGCGGCTCAAGGCGCTCGAAAAGGGCCTGATCCTGTTGACCTGCGGCGTCTATGGCAACGTCATCCGTTTCCTGGCGCCGATCACCATCCAGGACGAAGTCATGACCGAGGCGCTCGATATCCTCGAAGCCTCGATCCGCGACAGCCGCACCGTCGCCGTTTAAGCTGGCGGCAGGGCTGCGAGTGCAGCCTTCAGCGCCTCGGCTCCGCCCGCAACCATCTCGGCGGTCGGCGAGAAGCCGAGGCCGAGCATCTTGCGGCCGAGCATGTGGTCGGCCGGGCGATTGACGGATTCGATGGCGACGAGCCGGTCGCCTATGAAGTGGAACACCGAAAAGCGGTTTTCCGCAGTGTCGCCCGACAGGATCTGGCGGTCGCTGCCGGCGGTGAGGCCCACCATCTGCAGCTTCATGTCGCCGATATCGGACCAGAACCACGGCACGGCACCGTAGCTGCCGTCATGGCCAACGATGGTGCGGGCAGCAAGCTTGGCCTGGTCGGTGGCATTTTGCACCGACTCCAGCCGAACGTCGCCCCCGGTCTGCCAGTGGCGGTAGCTGGCATTGTCGCCGATGGCGAGGATTTCCGGCACCGAGCTGCGCATCGCCTGGTCGACGCGGATGCCATTGGCGATGGTCAGCCCCGCCGTCTCGGCAAGCTCGACATTGGGCACGACGCCGATGCCGATGATGACCATCCTGGCCGGCAGCCTTTCGCCCGACGACGTCAGCACGCCGGCGACATGTCCGCCCTCGCCCTCGATGCGCTCAATGGTGGTCTTGAGCAGGATGCGGATGCCCGAAGCCGCCAGGCGCTGGCGTACATGCTCGGCGATGAGCGGGGCGACGGCACGGCCCAACAGCCGGTCGAGCGCTTCGACCACGGTGACGCGACGGCCGCCAGCGGCCAAGGTAGCCGCGATCTCAAGCCCGATGAAGCCGCCGCCGATGACGACGACGTCTTCGCAGGCAGCGCTGTGGTCGCGGATCAGGCGCGCGTCGGCGACCGAGCGCAGCGACAGTACGCCGGCAAGATCGGCTCCTGGCAGCGGCAAGATGCGCGGGCGCGAGCCGGTGGCGAGGATCAGGTGGTCATAAGCAAGGTTGCCGCCGCCGGCGAGCTCGAGCCGGCGCGCGCCGGTATCGATGCGCGCGACAAGGGTTCCGGGGCGCAATTCGATCGAATGGCCGGTGTAGAAGACTTCGCCGCGCAACGGCTGCGGCTGGGCGGCGGCATCCTTGATGAAGGTCTTGGACAGCGGCGGCTTGTGATAGGGCAGTTCCTTCTCGTCGCCGACGAGCAGGACCGGACCGTCATAGCCTTCTTCGCGCAGGCTGGCGGCGGCCTGGACGCCGGCATGGCCTGCACCGACAATAACGACACCGTTCTTCATGCCCGCCTCGCTGTTGGGGAGTTACCGGGGAAATGGCCGTTGGCCAGCTCGGCCACAAGGGGCCAAGGACAGGTTTTTGGGTGACAGCCTGCTACCGGCCTGTCAAGCGCACCCCTTCGCATTTGGCTGGCTGGCGGCGAGATGACCAGCCGCTACGCGTTGTCGCAGGTGACGGCACTGAGATGCCTTGGCTCGAATGCGTATCTCGACAAATCAAGGAGTTGGCCGTTCCATCTCCGCCGAAAACTGGACAAACTTAGTTTAGAATTATTCTAAACTATTGATAGCGCTACGTTTTTTGTTGACGTCGCGTTGACTTTTTCCGCCACAACGCTTTTATGAGGCAGTGCTTTACAGCGCCTGTCTTTGATGTCTGGGCCTTTAACCCTTTCGATTGGAGCCTATCGGGTGCCTGCCTTCGTTGAACCGCGCCAGTGCGCGATTGCCTGCAGCATGGTTGCGCTGCGCCCAAATTGGGCCTCGAACCACGCGCATGTCCGAAGCCGGGCCGCCCCAGAGCTTTCATTCGAATCCATGCCGCCGATGCAGCAAAGAGCTGACGGCACACGATTTTTCGGCGCGTATCGGCTCCATCTGGTTCACTGAGGAGAGACCATGCCTGCATCCATCTCGCGCAACCGGCACTACGGCAGGCTTGCCGCTGTTGCGGCAACGACCGCGCTGACAGCCGCGATCTTCGTGCTGCCGGCCAAGGCAGCAACCGACGCCAAGGCGGTTCTCACCACCTATTCCGACATCGCGCTCGCCAAATACGAGGACTCGCTGACATCAGCCAAGGCGCTCGACGCTGCGGTCGAGGCGCTGATTGCCAAGCCATCGGCGGAAACGCTCGCTGCCGCGCGCGAAGCCTGGAAGGCAGCACGCATCCCCTACCAGCAGACCGAAGTCTATCGCTTCGGCAATTCCATCGTCGACGATTGGGAAGGCCGCGTGAATGCCTGGCCGCTCGACGAAGGCCTGATCGACTATGTCGACAAGAGCTACGGCACCGAATCCGACGAGAACAAGCTTTATACCGCAAACGTGATCGCCAACCCGTCGATCGAGATCAACGGCCAGAAGGTCGATGCTTCGAAGATCACGCCCGCATTCTTGTCCGGCACCTTGCAGGAAGCCGGCGACATCGAGGCCAATGTGGCGACCGGCTACCACGCCATCGAATTCCTGCTCTGGGGCCAGGACCTCAACGGCACCGGCCCAGGCGCCGGCAATCGCCCTTATACCGACTACGACATCGCCAACTGCACTGGCGGCAATTGCGACCGCCGCGGCCAGTATCTCAATGCGGCTTCCGATCTGCTGGTTGCCGATCTCGAAGAGATGGTCGGCAACTGGAAGGCAGACGGTGCCGCCCGCAAGGCGCTGCTCGACGGCGAGGCCAACACCGGCATCTCCACCATCTTTACCGGCATGGGTTCTCTGTCCTACGGCGAACTCGCCGGCGAGCGCATGAAGCTCGGCCTGTTGCTGCACGATCCGGAGGAAGAGCACGACTGCTTCTCGGACAATACCCACATCTCGCATCTCTATGACGTGGTCGGCATCCGCAACGCCTATCACGGCACCTACAAGCGCATCGATGGCTCGACTGTCGAGGGTCCGTCGGTGTCCGACATGGTCAAGGAAGCCGACGCCGCGCTCGACACCGAGCTTTCCGGCAAGCTGGACACGACGGTGGCCAAGATGGAGGCGATCCAGGCCCGCGCCGTCGCTGGCGAGGCCTACGACCAGCAGATCGGCGAAGGCAATGCCGAAGGCAACGCCACCGTCCAGGCGGCGATCGACGCGCTTGTCGACCAGACCAAGTCGATCGAGCGTGCCGTTGCTGCCCTGAAGCTCGACGCGATCGCGTTCGAGGGCTCGGACAGCCTCGATTCCCCCGACAAGGTCTTCCAGTGAGCCTTCTTCGCACCTAGATAATTTCAGCCAAGCGGCGCGCCGGAAGCGCGCCGCCAGCCATCCCTGAGTCCGTTATGCTGATCTGCCACTGCAACCTGATCACCCAGAAGGAGATCGAAGATACGATCATAGAACTCCTGGACAAGGATCCCTGGTGCCTGATCGTGCCAGCAAAGGTCTATCACACGCTGCAAAAGCGCGGGCGCTGTTGCGGCTGCTTCCCAAATGTGGTCGAAACGATCATTCGGGTAACCGAAGCCTATCACGCTCGTTCGGAGGCGAGTGGGGTGGATATCGTTTCACACATGGATCGTGTGAAAGAGTTGCGGGTCCAATTCGGGAGCAGGATCAATGAAGGGCGAAAAACAGGTCATCGAGCGGCTTAATGAGGCGCTTTTCCTCGAACTCGGCGCGGTCAACCAATATTGGGTGCACTTCCGCCTGCTTGAGGATTGGGGCTACGGCAAGCTGGCCAAGAAGGAACGCGCTGAATCGATCGAGGAAATGCACCACGCCGACAAGCTTGTCGCGCGCATCATCTTCCTCGAAGGCCACCCCAATCTGCAGTCACTTGCACCGCTGCGCATCGGCCAGAACGTCAAGGAAGTGCTCGAAAGCGATCTCGCCGGCGAGTATGACGCGCGCACTTCCTACAAGAAATCCCGGGACATCTGCTCCCAGCATGGGGACTACGTATCCATGAAACTCTTCGAGGAACTGCTTGCCGACGAGGAAGGTCACATCGACTTCCTCGAGACGCAGCTGCAGTTGCTCGCGGAGATCGGCGAAGAGAAGTACGGTCAGCTCAACGCCGAGACCGCTGACAAGGCCGAATAGGACATGCCGGAATGCGGCGCACTTTTTTACTAACGCGCCGCATGCTGCCGGGTGCGCCTACCAGCACCGACAACACATACGACAAGCGAAGTGCTCCGGCACTCCGCTTCATCGTCGCGGGCCTGCTGTTGGCCTCAGCGGCGATGCCATCCGTCGCCGGCGAGCGGGACGGATTGGCAACGGAGCGCCACGACCTCAAGCCCTCGGACAAGGCGCGCGTCGAAAAGATCGTCCAACCGACCACCGACTTCTCGAAGCCCGAACAGTTCGAGCTGATGCAAGGTGGCGCTGGAACGTCGCAAAAGCGCGTCAATCAGGATGCCTTCTCGCATTCGTCAGCTAACATCACCTTCGAGGAAGAAGGGACCTTCAAGCTCGGCAACGGCATGTTCCGCAAGCTATGGGTGTCGTCGCCGTCCTCGACCCAGGCCTCGGACGGCTTGGGGCCACTGTTCAACGCGCGCGCCTGCCAGAGCTGTCATCTCAAGGATGGCCGCGGCCATCCGCCGGAAGGAAATTCGGACGCGACCTCGATGTTCTTGAGGCTTGCCCGCCCGGCCGAGACTGAGGAAGAAAAGGCCGCCCTCGCCGAGCGCAAGGTGCTGAATTTCCCCGATCCCATTTACGGCGCCCAGTTCCAGGACCTCGCAGTTCCCGGCCTCACCGGCGAGGGCCACATGGTCATCTCCTATGAGGAGGTTCCGGTCGAACTCGGCGACGGCACGAAGCTTTCGCTGCGCAAGCCCAGCTACTCTGTCTCCGATCTCGGCTACGGCCCGATGCATCCGGCAACGACGCTGTCGCCGCGCGTGACACCGCAGATGATCGGCCTCGGGCTTGTCGAGCAGATCCATCCGGCCGACATCCTTGCCAATGCCGACCCCGACGACAAGAATGGCGACGGTATCTCCGGCAAGGCGTCGATCGTGCGCGACGGCAAATCAGGCGAACTGACGCTCGGCCGCTTCGGCTGGAAGGCCCAGACACCATCGGTCCGCCAGCAGTCAGCCGATGCCTTTGCCGGCGACATCGGTATCTCGACACCAGACGTTGCGCACCACTGGGGCGATTGTACCCAAGCCCAAACCGACTGCCTCGCCATGCCCAACGGCGTGCAGGAGCGGCTTGGGCCGGTCGAAGCGCCAGATCCGATCATGGATCTGGTGACGTTCTACTCGCAAAACCTCGCCGTACCGGCACGACGCGATATCGACGACCCGCAAGTGCTGCGCGGCAAGCAGATGTTCTACGAAGCCGGCTGCGCCGCGTGCCACATGCCGAAATTCGTCACCCGGCGCGCTACGCCAAACAAGGCGCAGGCCTTCCAGCTGATCTGGCCCTATTCCGACTTCCTGCTGCACGACATGGGCGAAGGCCTGGCCGACGGCCAGCAGGTCGGCGACGCCAGTGGCAGCGAATGGCGCACGCCGCCGCTGTGGGGCATCGGCCTGACCAAAACCGTCAACGATCACACCTTCTTCTTGCATGACGGGCGGGCGCGGAACCTGACTGAGGCGGTGCTGTGGCATGGCGGCGAAGCGCAAGGCGCGCGCGACCGTTTTGCCGCCCTCCCCGCCGACGACCGCACAGCGCTTGTCAAATTCCTGGAGTCGCTCTGATGGCTAGACTTACGCTCGCATCAGCCTTTGTTGCCTGCCTCATCCTGCCCGCGCCCGCAGCCTACGCCAACCAGGCCTCGGACGAGGTGATCGCCAACGCCATCGACGGCTTCATCCGCCCCACCTATGGTCGGCTCGTGCAGGACACGGCGGCGCTCGGAAAGAACCTCGACACGCTATGCACGTCACCATCGGCCGGCAATCTGAAGGCGGCACGCGAAGCTTTCTCCAAGACCACTGTGACGTGGTCGGAAATCGAGATCATCCGCTTCGGGCCGATCACCGAGCAGAATCGGCTGGAGCGCATGCTGTTTTGGCCCGACCRCAAAGGCACCGGCCTGAAGCAGGTGCAAGCCGCCATTGCCGGCGAGGACGTGACCGCGACCGACGCAGCGAAGCTGGCGCAGAAGAGCGTCGCCATGCAAGGGCTCGGCGCGCTGGAGTTCGTTCTGTTCGGCACCGGCGCCGACGAACTTGCGGGCACATCGGCCGCCTATCGCTGCTCCTATGGCAAGGCGATAGCAGGCAATGTCGCCACGATCGCTGGCGAGGTCGACGCCGCCTGGCGCGACGACAAGGGCTTTGCCAGCCAGTGGCAGCATCCCGGTGCCGCCAATCCGCTCTATCGCGACGCCAGCGAGGCGGTGACCGAACTGCTCGAAGTCTATGTCAACGGCCTCGAACTTGTGCGCGACGTGCGCGTCAACGGTTTCCTCGGCAAGGATGCGGCTTCCGACAAGCCGAAGCAGGCGCTGTACTGGCGTTCGCAAGGCACCGCCGCCGCCCTTGGCGGCAACATTTCAGGCATGAAGGCGTTGTTCGGCGCCTCGAAATTTGGCAGCCTGCTGCCGGCAGATTCCGAATGGATCGCACAGTCCATCGATTTCGAATTCGCCAACGCACAAAATGCCGTGACCGGCATCACCGGGCCGATCGACGCTGTGCTCGCTGACCCGGAAAAGCGCGCCAAGCTGACCTATTTCGGCGTCGTGACGTCCAGCCTGTCGGAATTGTTCGGTACCCGCCTTGCCGGCGCGCTCGGCCTCACCGCCGGCTTCTCCTCGCTCGACGGGGACTAGTCATGCGCTCGCCGCTGTTCGACCGCCGCGATTTCCTCAAGGCGGCAGGTGCGACCTTCCTGATGTCGCTCGCTCCCGCCAAGCGTGCGCTGGCGCTCGAAACCGACGCTATGTTCGCCACCGCTTACCAAGCACGCACAGGCGAATATGGCGTCGCGGTGCTGTCGGAGGCCGGCAAGATCCTGCACAGCGTGGCGTTGCCCGAGCGCGGCCACGACGTCACCTTCGATCCGATCTCGCGCAAGTCGGTGGTGTTCGCGCGCCAGCCCGGCACCTTCATGCTGGTCTTCGACCACACCGGCAAGGATGAGCCGCTGACCATTCCGAGCATCACTGGCCGGCACTACTATGGCCATGGCGTGTTTTCGCCCGATGGTGCCCTGCTCTATGTGACCGAGAATGATTTCGACAATGCCGCCGGCATGGTCGGCATCTATGACGCGCGCGACGGCTTCCGCCGCCTCGGCGAGTTCCCGACCCATGGTGTCGGCCCGCACGAGCTGATCCTGCTTGGCGACGGACGCACGCTTGCGATCTGCAATGGCGGCATCGAGACCCATCCGGATTTCGGCCGCGCCAAGCTCAATATCCCGATCATGAAGCCATCCTTCGTGCTCGTCGACCGTGTCAGCGGTGTTCTCCTGGAAAAGCATGAGCTGCCGGAAAAGCTGCACCAGCTTTCGATCCGGCACATGGACATCGACGCCCAAGGCACTGTCTGGTTCGGCTGCCAGCATGAGGGCCCGGCGACGGAAACGCCGCTGCTCGTCGGCTGCGCCGCGCGCGGAGAGGAACTCGCCATGCTGGAGATGCCCGAAGACATTCTCGGTGGCTTCCGCAACTATATCGGCTCGGTGGCGGCCAATCGCGACGCCGGCCTGGTGGCGGTGTCATCGCCGCAGGGCAACGCCTGGGCGATGATCGACGCCGGGACCGGCAAGGTGGTCGCCAGGAACGACCTGGACGAAGTCTGCGGTCTGGCGCCCGACCGCGGCGGCTTCCTCGCCACCACGGGCGCAGGCGTCATCGTCGAGCCGAACGGCAAGCAGGCAAGCCGCACGGAATATGTCTGGGACAATCACATGCTGCGCATGATTGCGTAAGCTTCTGCTTACGCAATCACACCTGACCTGATACGTCGGAAAAGGCGACCGCCTTGCGCAGCACGGCCAAGAACCGCTCGCCGGCGACATCGGCCGTACCGCTGTTGTCGATGGCGACATGGCCGGGACCGGAGAGATCGTGCGGAGCAGTGCGCGCCAGACGTGCCAGAACCTCGCCGCGTGACTCGCGCCCGCGCGCTGCCAGCCGCTCGGCCAGGATTTCGGGGGCAGCCGTGATTTCGACCACCGCTACATTGGCGTAGCGCTCGCGCAGAGCGGGGATGACGCCGCGCGAGGTGTTGGCGACAACGACATGGCCGACCGCAATCGCATCGTCGACGGAAGCCGGAATGCCGTAGCGCAGGCCATGCGCTTCCCACGACAGCGCGAAAGCGCCGGAAGCGTCGGCCTCGACGAAAGCGGCGTCGGCCAGTGTATCGTGATCTTCGGTCGCCCCGTCGCTGTGGCGGGTGATGACGCGGCGGGCGAAATCGACGTGCTCGTCGTCGCCAAGGCGCTCGCGGACATAGGCGATCAGCGTGTCCTTGCCGGCACCGCTGGGGCCAACGACAGCGACGAAGACGCCGTTGCGGACGGGAGAGCCGATTTGGGTCAATTCACGCTCGATCAATGCTGAAACCATCATGCGTCGTCATTCCTCCGTGCCAGCGCATCGGCCCGCCGGGGCCCTGGACAGGCAACGGCGCATTGAACATCTCAAGTGTCGCACTGTCACCCACCT
>NZ_JBFUIP010000071.1:0-28913 GCF_056401815.1 Aminobacter sp. P4_D5
CTACAGCTTCGATAACATCAGTCTGTTCGAAGGGTTCCTCAACCCGCTGGAACTGGGCGCTGTGGATGCCAACGGCAATGTGATTGTCGATCACGACGCAGCCGCCGGCGCGATCATCCGCGGCATGACGCGGCAGGGCGGCAACGAGATTGACGAATTCGTGACGGACGTTCTGCGCAACCAATTGGTGGGCATCCCGCTCGACCTTGCGGCGATCAACATCGCGCGTGGCCGCGACGTTGGCTTGCCGACCCTAAACGAGGCCCGCGCCCAGTTCTTCCAGATGGCGGGACAGGATTCTCAGCTCAAGCCTTACACGAGCTGGGTCGATTTCGCCCTGAACCTGATGAACCCYGCCTCGATCGTCAATTTCATCGCCGCCTATGGCACGCATMCGCTGGTTGACGCGGAGACGACGATCGAGGGCAAGCGCGAAGCCGCAGCGATGCTGGTTTTCGGGGACGCAAGCCTGTCGGGCGCGGCAAAGACTGCGTTCGACAATGAACGGCAGGCGTTTCTCAATTCCACTGGCGCCTGGGCGAATGCCGAGACGGGGCTCAATAACATCGATCTCTGGATCGGCGGTCTCGCTGAAAAGAAGATGGATTTCGGCGGCATGCTGGGATCAACATTCAGCTTCGTCTTCGAGCTGCAGATGGAAAACCTTCAGGAGGCCGACCGCTTCTACTACCTGTCGCGCGTCCAGGGCCTCAACCTATTGAACGAGTTGGAAAACAACTCGCTGACCGAGATCATCATGCGCAATACCGACCTGGAGGGTGAGGGTCGGACGGCGTTGCCGGGGGATATCTTCTCGACGCCTGATTTCACCCTCGAAATGGATCAATCCAAACAGATTGGTGACGATCCGGAGTTTTCGAACCCGATCCTCCAGGCCCTGACCCCGCTAGTGGCGCGCAAGGACACCGATGGCGACGGTGATCTCGACGTACTCATCTACAATGGTGGCGATCACGTGGTGATGGGCGGCACCATTGAGGACGACATCATTGTTGCCGGCGAAGGTGACGACACCATCTGGGGCTACGAGGGCAACGACACTATCGAAGCCGGATACGGCGTCGACGTAGTTCATGGCGGCGATGGCGATGACATCATAACCAATGCCGGCACCGACATTGGCGCCATGGACTTCTTGCATGGCGAGGGCGGCAACGACGTCATTCACGGTGGCTCCGGCCTGGCGCTGGTCTTCGGCAATTCGGGCAATGATTTCATTATCGGCGGCCCCGATGGGAAACACCTGCTGGGCGGTCTCGGCAACGACTTCGTTCGCGGCGGCGACGGCGGCGACTTCGTTATGGGCAACGAAGGCGACGACTGGCTCGAGGGCGGTGGCCGCTTCGACACCCTTGCCGGCGAGAACTCAGAGCTCTTCTTCAATTCGACCATCATCGGCCATGATGTAATGAACGGAAACGGCAGCGACACCGACTACGACGCCGAGTCCGGTGACGACATTATGTTCCAAAACGAAGGTATTCAGCGTTCTAACGGCATGGCCGGCTTCGATTGGGCGATCCACAAAGGCGACAGCAATGCCGCCAACTCCGATCTCGGCATCCCGATATTTGCAACACAGGAAGCGTTCATTCTGCGCGATCGCTTCGATCTGGTTGAAGGTCTCTCTGGGTGGGACAGGAACGACACCTTGACCGGCCGCTCCTCGCCCACCAACGCCCGATCCGAACTCCAAAACACTGCCGCCATACCTGGCCCCGACAGTCCGCTGGACTCTTACTCGAACGCTCTGCTGGAGAAGAACGTCGCGTTGATCAGCGGCCTTGATGCACTTGTTGCGCACCGGGCTCGCACCAATGTCACCATCAATGGAAAGACCGAGACCATTGTCGTCGAAACAGCGGACGCCTCCGACATATTGTTGGGTGGCGGTGGCAGCGACGTCATCAAGGGGTTGGCCGGAAACGACATCATCGATGGCGACAACTGGCTAAACGTTCGCATCCGCATCGTCAAAGACGGAATCGTCTATACCGCTGACGGTATGACCACCCAGGTCTATCTCGAAAGCGATCTGAACGAAGGCGCGCTTGTTCCAGGCGCTGCGGCGCAGTTCGGCGGTCGGTCACTCGATGCATTGATGTTCGACCGTACGCTCAATCCTGGCCAGCTATCGATCGTTCGAGAAATCGTCGACGGCGATCTGGACAATTCAGATACCGATATTGCCGTCTATACCGACGTGGTCACCAACTACACCTTCACGCGCAACAGCGATGGAAGCGTCACTGTCGATCACACCGGCTTCGAGGATCCGGGTGATGGCGAAGATCCGAATGGCGAAGACATTCCAGAAGAGACGGTCCAAAACAAGGTGCGTTCTGACGGCACCGACCGCTTGTTCAACATTGAGAAGCTTCGTTTCTCCGACGGCAACGGCGGAACGATAGACTTCAACGTCGGCCAGCTGATCAACATTGCACCCACAGGCGCCCCGACCATCAGCGACATGACACCCACCGAAGGGCAGACGCTGACAGTCGATACCAGCAGCATTGCAGACGCCAATGGCGGCATTGCTGGCGGCTTCGCCTATCAGTGGCAGGTTTCCGAAGACGGCGGCGCCACCTGGAGCAACATAGCGCTGGCGACCGGCCCAAGCTTCACCCCAGTTGACAATCTTGGGGCGGGTCAGGTCGGCGACCTTCTGCGCGTGCGGGTTAGCTTCACCGATGGCGCTGGTAATGCCGAGCAGCTGTTCTCAGCGCCAACTGCAGTGGTTGGTGACAACTGGAATGCCGTGCCATTCTTAAGCAACACCTTCAACGGAACAGCGGGTGACGATATTGCCAACGGGACGAGCGGAGTGTTTGGTCTCGGAGCAAACGATACGCTCAACGGCAATGGCGGAAATGACATTCTTAACGGGGCAGGCGGCAGTGATACACTCAATGGCGGCGCTGGCAACGATACATTGAACGGTGGCGGCGGTAACGATACGGCCGTCTATTCCGGGCCAATCCGCAATTTTAGCCTGCAAAACAATGGCGGGACTCTTACGGTAACCGACACTACCGGCGTAGAAGGCGTCGACACGGTCACTGCGACGGAGACCTTGAGATTTGGCACCGTAAGCTACGCAGTGGTCAACGGCACCGCCGGGAACAATGGCAATCTCAATGGCATCAATGGCGCCAACGGCTCGCAGGCGATCTTCGGGCTCGGCGGCGCCGACACGATCAACGGTGGCGGTGGCGACGACTACATCGACGCCGGCGAGGGCGATGATACCATCACACAGACTGGTAGCACCGGCGGACGCGATTTCGTCGACGGTGGCGCTGGCACCGATACCTACCAGGTCAACGGTGCGGCAGGGGCGGAGACTTTCACAGTTTACTCTAGAGCTGCGGCTCTAGCTGCTATCGGCGGCCTTACCTTGGCAAGTTCGACAGAGATCGTCATAGCGCGCAACGGCGCCGTGATCGCTGAACTTGATAATATTGAAGAAATCCGCGTCAACTCGCTCCAAGTGACATCGCCTGGTGGCGCTGGCGGCGGAGCAAGCGGTGGCGACACGATCCAGGTCGTCGGCGATTTCACTGGCACGAGCCTTAGCTTCAGCACGATCACCATCGACGGCAACACTGGGGACGACACGATCAACATCACGGGGCTCTTGTCGGCCCATCGCATCGTGTTCCGATCCAATGGCGGCAACGACACGATCGTGGGGGCGCTGCGGGATCAGGATGTCATTGAACTGCCCGCAGGGACCGACCCTGCAGACTATGAACTCAACATCAACGCCAACGGCACCAAAACTCTTTTCAGCGCCACGCATTCGGTCACCTTCCTGGCTGAAGGAGAGCCTGAGATCCGCGTCGCAGGTTCCGGTGGCGGGGATGATCCGGATGATGAAGGCAATCATGAAGAAGATGACGATGCCTGCGAGTCTGACGGCGAGAGCCAGCCGTCCCATGGCGGTCCTTCAAATGCCATGTTGGGCACCAGCGGTGCAGATAGCCTGAACGGCACCGAAGCGGGCGATACGATCATAGGCCGTGATGGCCGGGACATCGTATTTGGCCGCGGCGGCAGCGACGACATCTTCGGCGATGGCGGAGCGGACATGCTCTACGGGGATGGTGGGGATGACCGCATTCTTGGCGGCGATGGCAACGACTTCATCAACGGCGGCGCTGGCAAGGACACCGTCTTCGGCGGCGGCGGCGACGATCTGATCGTTGCAGAAGACGGCGACGGCAACGACACCTACTACGGTGATGACATGGCCGGCGGTACGGGCAACGACACGCTCGACATGTCGGCGATCAACGCCAACATTACAGCCGATCTCGGCACCGGCCACATGGGGCGCGGCTCTGTATCAAGCGCCCAAACCGGTAACGACACGATCTGGGGCATCGAGAATTTCGTTGGCGGCTGGGGCAGCGATACAATCACGGCCAGCAGCGAGGTCAATGTATTGGACGGCGGTGCCGGCGGAAACGACACGTTCCGCTTCCTTTCCGCAGCCCATGCTGATGGCGACACGATCGTTGGCTTCCAGCCAGGGGACAAAATTGACCTAAGCGGGATGGACGCAAACTGGTGCGCGTCTGGCAAACAGAGCTTCACCTTGGTGTCCGATGGGTTCAGCGGAAGGGGCGAACTCATGGTTGCCCATGAAATCCGCGACGGTGAAGAATATACGGTTGTGCTCGGCAATACGAGCGGTGGCAATGACGCTGATTTCAAGCTCAGCATCAAAGGTTCCCACGAACTCAGCGCAAGTGACTTCAACCTTTGACGTCGCAATATGTGGGGCCGCAATAGCCGGCCCCACGTTCTCGTAGATCGGTCTTCCCGCCAAYGCTTCTCGGGCAAGACCGGCTTCAAGGCAAAGCAAGCAGCAGGCTCCTGGGGTTTGGGTGGAACATGGGTACGCGTGCAAACAGTTCGATATCGGCGTCCAAGCGCAAAGGTGCTGAAAAGCTCACCAAAGGCTTCAAGAGCATCTTTGTATTCCTATTTGCGATGTCGGGCGTGATCAACATTCTGGCGCTCACGGGCGCCTTCTACATGCTGCAGATCTATGATCGCGCCTTGACCAGCGGCAGCATTCCAACACTGGTGGCGATCTCCGCACTGGCGATCGGGCTTTATTTCTTCCAGGGCATGTTCGACGTCATCCGGTCGCAGATTCTGGTGCGGATCGGGGCGCGACTGGACCGAAAGATCGCCCCAATGGCGCACCAAGTTGCCATCGACATGCCACGTTTTGGCTTTTCCACCGCCGAGGCGCTGGAACGAGGCCGCGACGTTGACACTGTGCGCGGTTTCCTTGGAAGCCAAGGACCGATTGCGTTGTTCGACCTGCCATGGATGCCGTTGTTTCTGGTGTTCGTTTACATTCTCCATCCGTGGCTAGGAGCGCTGACCCTTGGCGGGGCATGTGTACTTACGCTTCTTACGATCCTGACGGAACTGATGACCCGGCGGCTGAGCAGCGCGACCCACCAGGCCGCGGTGGCACGAAATGCCATCGCCGATTCCAACGCGCGCAATGCCGATGTACTCAAGGCAATGGGCTTTGCCGGACGAGCGGTCGCTCGTTTCGACCGCGCCAACGAGGACCACCTAGAGCTACAGACGCGGACCAATGACATCAGTGGTACATTCGGAGCGCTGTCGCGCGTACTGCGTATGATCCTGCAGTCGGCCGTGCTGGGGATGGGGGCGTACTTGACCATTCAAGGCGAGCTCTCGGCCGGTGCGATCATCGCGGCATCTGTCGCATCCGCACGGGCCCTTGCACCGATCGACCTGGCCATCGGCAACTGGAAGAACGTTGTCTCCGCGCGCACGGCTTTCGGACGGCTTAAAGAAACGGCCATGGCGCTGGCTGGATCGGCCGACCAGATGGTGCTCCCCGCCCCCGTAGGGTCGCTCAAGGTCGAAAACATTACCGTCGCTGCGCCCGGCTCTGGCCGCGTTTTACTCAGTGAGGTTTCCTTCGAACTCAAGGGCGGGCAAGCGCTTGGTATTATCGGTCCAAGCGGAGGTGGCAAGACTACGCTTGTACGAGCATTGACCGGCATCTGGCCTGTGTTGCGCGGAAGTGTAAGACTGGACGACGCCGAATTGACGCAGTGGGATGACGACAGGCTGGGGCAGTTCGTCGGCTACTTGCCGCAGGAAGTCGCTCTGCTCGACGCTACGATCGAAGAAAATATCTCGCGCCTTCATGACGCTCCCGAGGCGCGCTCGATTGTTGAAGCTTCGAGAGCGGCAGGCATCCACGAGATGACCGTTCGCATGCCGGATGGATATCGCACCGAGCTGGGCCCTCTTGGCGTCTCGCTTTCGGGCGGACAACGCCAGCGGATCGGGCTCGCCAGAGCATTGTACGGCAATCCGTTCCTAGTGGTCCTCGACGAGMCAAATTCAAATCTAGATGGCGAGGGTGAGGAAGCCCTGACCTCAGCGATAGAAGGCATAAAGCGCCGGGGAGGTATCGCGATTATTATCGCTCACAGGCCCTCTGCCCTTGCCGCGGTTGATCTGGTTGCAGTCGTCCAGAATGGCAAGATGACCGCATTTGGGCCCAAGGCTGATATTATCGGCGCTACCGCGCGTCGTGACGCCCCCCCTCCAGCCAAAGAACCCTCGAAGCGGATGGCAAACGCCCGTATCAGCGCACAGGTGACGGTATGATCGACGTCAAAGGCAGCAAGAAGGCACAACAAGAAACAGATCCTTCACAGCGATTTCGATTGAAGAACGACGTCCGGACCAAGACTCCCTTGCTGGTCGGCCTCTTTCTTGTTTCGGTTGCACTTTACCTGAAGGCGATGTTCCCCAGCCTGGCATCAAACCCCGACACCAGCGCTCCCGAAGAAGAGCCAGTTGACGCCAAGGCGCCGGCGACCCAAGAGATTGCCGCGAACGAACAAGCTCTCGACGCTTTGCCCGAGGACGGCATTCCTGTAGCCGAGGAGCCTGTGAGCTCCGCAAGCCGATTCATCCAGCCTGCCTTGCCAGCGCGCTTCATGGTCGTGAACTCTCCGGAGTTCGGATTTTTGCAGACAGAGGCAGCCATCAATTGGAACGGTTTCAATCCCTATTCGCGGCCAGCCAATGACAACAGCTGGAGTGTCGCTCCTGAAATAGCGGCGGAGGCACCTCAGGTCGCCCACGACGTTGTCGAGCCTGTCGCCCCAGGCGGGCCATCGGAGCAGCCGTCGGATACTGACTGTGATGAGACGGGCGACGATGCGTGCGAGGAAGACGAAGAGGAGGCGCAATCCCCAAACCGGGCTCCTCGCGTCACCGGTCCGGTTTACCTGATGGATGTGTCAGGATGCGCAATCCTGACGATTGCACTCTCAGACTTGCTCGCCAACGCAGTCGATCCCGACGGCGATGCGCTTACTGTCAGGAATCTGAGCGTTTCGTCCGGAACCATCGTCCAATCCCAGGGAGGGTGGCTGTTCCAAGGATCACCGCATTTGCTTGGCGATGTCACTATTTCATACGAGATAAGCGATGGGCATCGTGCGGTGGGCCAGAGCGCCCATTTCTCCGTCGTCAAATCCTTCGTCGAAGGCGGCAATGGCGACGATAGCCTGCTTGGCACGATGTGCGCGGACGACATCGACGCTGGCGATGGCAACGACAACATTGATGGGCGTGCCGGTGATGACACGATCTTTGGCGGGCGTGGCGACGACCATGTGATGGCCGGTAGCGGCGACGATACCGTTTTTGGCGATGTGGGTTGCGACATCATTTTCGGAGGTGCTGGAAACGACCACCTCTCGGGCGGTGCCGGCAACGACCGGCTGTTTGGCGAAGACGGCAACGATATCCTGTTTGGAGATGCAGGACACGATTATCTGAGCGGCGGCAGCGGTGACGATCTGCTTCTTGGCGGCGCTGGAGACGACGTGCTGTCCGACGGTACTGGCCAGGATACCTTGCGTGGCGATTCCGGCAACGACATCGTGGTCGCAGCACTCGATGGCGAGGACGACTACTTCAATGGAGGCGATGGCCACGACACTCTCGACTATTCGAATTCATCCTCAGGGATAAACGTCGATCTGGTTACTGGCATTGCCAGTGGCGTCGAAATTGGCAACGACACGATTTCAGGCTTTGAGGTTGTCGTTGGCGGCACGGGGAACGATTACTTCATCGCCGGGACGGTGCAAGTAACGTTAGCCGGTGGGGCCGGAGCCAATACGTTCGAATTCAAGGGTGGCGAAACGACCGACTACCAAGCCGCTTCCGAGCAGACATCCGTTTTCCACGAGATCCTCGATTTCAAGGTCGGCGATCGCATCCGAATGTCCAAATACGATCTTTTCGAGCACGTGCTCGATGAGATTGGTGAGCGCTTCGAGGATATTTACGGCGACGAGGTCGAAGATAACGACATCGCGATCCGCTACCGACACGATCGTAGCGACGAGATCGACCGCACGATCATAGAGGCCGACTTCAACAAGGACAACTTCTACGAGACGACCGTTCACATTCAAGGACACCATGTCCTTGTCGTCGTCGAACATGTGTGACGCGGCACAGCGCCCGAAGGAGAGCAGTACATGAGCAGAAATGGGGACAGCAAACACGTGCGCGAAATCAACGCATTTGKAATCGGTCCACGCGTCGTCGCCGGGTTCGCGCTTGGCTTTTTGCTTGTAGGTGGGGCCGGTGGATGGGCCGCGACCGCCCAACTAACTGGTGCCGTGATCGCTCAGGGTTCAGTGACCGTCGAACAGAACCTGAAGTCGATACAGCACCGCGATGGCGGCATCATCTCAGACATAACCGTCCGGGAGGGAGATTTTGTGCGCGCCGGTCAAGTGTTGATCAGACTTGAGGACGCGCAGACCAAGGCTGAGTTATCGATTGTTCAAGCACAACTGACCGAGCTTGCGGTTCGCAAGGCTCGCCTGCTTGCTGAGCGCGATGGGCTCACCGAAATTGATTTCCCGCAAGAGCAAGGTTCTGGAACAGCGCACTTGGCCGCCCTCGCAATTGGCGAAGCCCGGTTGTTTGCCGGCAATCATACAAACCGCGAAAGCCAAAAGAACCAGCTCGAATTGAGCATTGAGCAGGTTGGCGAGGAAATAAAGGGCCTCGAAGCTCAGCGGCATTCGAAAGACAGTGAGATTGCCCTGATCGAGACGGAATATGCCAAGATTAAGGGGCTCGTCGATATGAGGGTGATCGAGGGCGCGCGCATCTACAACGCGGACCGTGAAAAGGCGCGCCTCAGTGGGGAGCGCGGTGAAATTGATGCCGCGATCGCGCGGGCCAGAACACGGATAAGCGAGATTCGCCTGCAGGTTATCGCTATCGACGAAAACAGTAGCACTGAGGCTCAGCGCGAACTGAGCCTCGTGGACACCAGAATTTCTGAGCTGAATGAACGTAAAACTGCAATCGAAGATCGCTTGTCGCGCACCGACATTCRCGCACCGATCTCCGGAACGATCAACGAATTGAATGTGGACACGATCGGCGGTGTCATCTCCCCTGCCGCAGTGCTTGTTACTGTGGTGCCTCAGGACGCAGAGCTCAAGATTGAAGTCAGGTTAACTCCTGCGAGCATCGACCAGGTGGCAGTTGGCCAACTGGCGCGCCTGCGTTTCCCAGCATTCAACCAGAGGACAACACCGGAACTGATGGGAGAAGTCGTCCACGTCTCGCCGGCAACGTCCCGCGATGCCACCACAGGCGAGACATTTTATCTTGGCGATGTGCAAATTCACCCAACGGAACTCGCCAAACTCGGCGACGAAGCGCTTCGTCCTGGAATGCCGGTCGAGGTCTATGTTTCCACCGAGGCGCGGACTGCCATCTCGTATCTGGCAAAACCCCTGAGTGATCAGTTCAACAGGGCACTCAGAGAGCGCTAGCCAGTTCGTGGCCGAAGCTACCACAAAAGGTGCGGCTCGCGAGTGCGCACGCTCCAACCGTGCCGGCTAGGGGAGGGCGGTTTCATAGGCCAAGGCGCCAAAATATATCTCTTGAGAGACAGGCATCGAGACGCACAGGATGCCGAAAACAGCGCTGGCTGCATTCCACAGGCGTTATTTTCTGCCCCATGTATTCATCGCTAGTTGATAGACCGCGCTACTGACGGCGGAAATACGCCGTCAAAATCCTTGAGCGCCAGCACGACCTCAAGCCTGCTTCGAGCTGCAACCTTGTGCATCAGTACCGTCATGTAGTGTTTTACGGTATTTTCGGTGAGTCCCAGTTCCCGCGCAATTTCCCTGTTTGTTTTGCCCCTGTGCAAGAGACTTACAATCTGTTCCTCACGGACTGTCAGCTTCAGCTTCTTTGCCGCAAGCTTTCGAAGAGCAGCGGTACGCAGCGAAGCGATGAGCTTAGTGGCGATGMACGGACTGATGAAGGTGTCGCCTCCCGCCACAGTCTGAACTGCTTCGAGAAGTTCGGCAGACGTACTCGACGATGTTAGATATCCAACCGCCCCCGCATCAAGCGACCGCATCGCATGTTCCGCGCTAGGCATTCGGCTAAACACTACAACCTTGGCGTGACTTCTAGTGGCTATCGATGCGATTGTGTCAAAGTCCCCGTCGTGATCGCCAAGATCAACGACAATGAGGTCCGGGTTATCCCGTTTCACAACTTCCAAAGCGTCCGTAGCGTTTGCCGCCTGCGCCACGACTGAGTATTCATCCTTAGACGACAATACAAAGTACATACCGTCCCGTAGAATCGATTGCCCACAAATCAGAGCGATACGTGTCTTACGCATAAACCAACGCCCACCCCTACATGCCCAATCTCTAACATACTGATCGGCTCAGGCAGGCGCAATGCGGATGTTAACAAAAGGTTAATTTCAACCCAGGGATGGTCAGTGATCTTTACGTAGATTGCGTCAGTTTCGAACGTCACTGGGCGCGCCTGTCATGGAATGGCCGATGTTTCGCGATGACGAAGATTAACCGAGTCGCTTCTTCACTACGACTTTCTCGATCAGCCTGACTTTGCCGTCACGCATGCTCACGGCCTTCATCGCAAGAAGTTCGTCTATGACTTTCTCGATACTCGGCTCGGTTATGGGAGTCGGCGGCTTGTAAGGGAGATTATCGATAGCCTTCAAAATCTCTTCGGCCGTGCAGGGGCGGCCTGCTTCAAACAGGGCATGCACTACTATCCCTTGGTCGATGGTGACTGTTTTCTGCGCCTGGCTATTCGCCTCGTTGTAAATGACCAAAGCTGCAACTGGGATCAGGTATGGAGAGGCCGTGACGGCAGAACCTGCCAGAACCATGTTTGGGATCGCCTTGTACAGCGTACTCCAACTATAGACGATGTTGCGCCAGTGCGTGCGCTGTTTCGGAATGGGGCTGTCCGTCCCTGTCTGGAACGTCTCGAAATTTGAGTTCGGTATATCCGGTACGTCGAACCCCTCGGAGACGAAAGCTTCTCTGATCTGATCTGCCAGTGGCGCTATCGTCTCCCATTGGTCCGGAAGTACTTGTCGGAGCCGGCCTTCGAAGTCGGTTGCGATCATGCCCTGCGTCCCGAGCTGAATCCACAAAGTTGCGCTTCCCAATGCCAGCAGGATTCACTGTCCCTTTGAGCATTTCAATACCCGCATTCGGATGAGTACAGGTGAATGGGCGAGACCGCCCATCGCATGTCCAATACTCTGACTTTTTTGCTCTGGTATCGGCCGTCTGCAGCGCGGGATACTGAGCGCGTCTGAAAATTTACCCATTCAATGTCGTCCAGTGGCGGCAGTTTCGCCTATGCGTCGTGACCTACGCGAGATTCGCGGGTTCGCGCCCACAGCTAGCATCAGCAGGTCGCTGGGGTTGATTATCGCCAGCGCAATCGCTTCGATGGTGGTTTGCTTGTTCGTGCCCTGATCGTGCAAGGTTTCAAGATCCCCACTCAAACGATCTAGCGAGTGGCTCCGGTCACTACACAATTCGAGGAGGCCTTCAGAGGTTTGAAATTTCCTCTCTCCATTAATTGACAATGGCGTCGTCATCCATACTAGATATAGGCGTCGTGGTTCTTCTGAGTCTGTTTTAGGCTTGGAAGCTAAGAGGGAAGCCGGTGAGCGAGTTCGCAATGCCGGTGCTGCCCCCGCAACTGTAAGCAGTGAGTTGCTGTCGAGTAACGCCACTGGCGCCATGGAGCGCTGGGAAGGCCAGACAGCGGCAATGACCTGCGAGCCAGGAGACCTGCCGCGATAGATTTTGAACGTCCACGGGCGGGGTGTCCCGGTGGTGCGCTTGCGTTCTGCCGGCTTGCGCCGGCCGAGATTCAGCATGCGTCCGCTGAAGGCCTTCGCCCCAAACCATCGGGGAAGATGATGTTGGCGACCACTACACTTCAAACTACCGGGACCGACAGGATTCAGTCAGCTTTCAGCCAGGGTGGTTTCGAGACCGCGTCCGAACCTGGCTACCGGGTCATTCGGCGCAACGGCTCGGTGACACCGTTCGATGCGACCAAGATCACGGTCGCGCTGACCAAGGCGTTTCTCGCCACCGAGGGCCCGGTGGCGGCCGGTTCGCGCCGCGTCCACGACGTCGTCGGCGAGCTGGCCGGGCAGGTGTTTGCCGCGCTCACGCGACGGGCAGACGCCGGCCGCACCTTCCACATCGAGGAAATCCAAGACCAGGTCGAGCTGGCGTTGATGCGCTCCGAGCATCACAAGGTCGCCCGCGCTTATGTGCTCTACCGCGAGGAGCGGGCGCGCGAACGGGCTGCCACCAAAACGGCATGTGTCGAGGTCGCCGCACCGACGCTCCAGGTCAAGGCCGATGACGGCAGCTTGTTGCCGCTGGACGAGACACGCCTGGCCCGTATCGTCGACGAGGCGTGCGACGGGCTTGAGGCAGTCTCTTCGGATACCATCCTGGCTGAGACCAAGCGCAATCTTTATGACGGCATCACGGTCGACGAGCTTTCGCTGGCGCCGATTCTGGCTGCGCGAACGCTTGTCGAGACCGAGCCGAACTACGCCTTCGTCAGCGCCCGGCTGCTGATGGACCGCCTCCGGCGTGAGGCACTGAGCCTCGTCGCCGGCAGGTCCGAGCAGGCGACGCAAGGCGAAATGGCAGAACGCTATGCCTCCTATTTCGCCGACTTTATCGCCACCGGCATCGCGGTCGAGCTGATCGATCCCGAACTTGGCCGCTTCGATCTCGTCCGCCTGGGCGCGGCACTGAAGCCGGAGCGTGACCTGCAATTCCAGTATCTCGGGCTGCAGACACTCTATGACCGCTATTTCCTGCACGCCACTGGCAAGCGTTTCGAGCTTCCTCAAGCCTTTTTCATGCGTGTCGCCATGGGGCTTGCGGCACGCGAGATCGATCGTGAGGCCCGTGCAATCGAAATCTACGATCTGTTGTCGTCCTTCGACTTCATGGCCTCGACGCCGACGTTGTTCAATTCCGGCACGCTGCGGCCGCAGCTGTCTTCCTGCTTCCTCACCACCGTCGCCGACGATCTCGACGGCATCTTCAAGGCGGTGAAAGACAATGCGCTGCTCGCCAAATATTCGGGCGGCCTCGGTAACGACTGGACCCCGGTGCGTGGGCTTGGCGCCCACATAAAGGGCACCAATGGCGAGAGCCAGGGCGTGGTGCCGTTCTTGAAGGTGGCCAACGACACCGCGATCGCCGTCAATCAGGGCGGAAAGCGCAAGGGCGCGGTCTGCGCCTATCTCGAGACCTGGCATATCGACATCGAGGAGTTCCTCGACCTCAGGAAGAACACCGGCGACGACCGTCGCCGCACCCACGACATGAACACCGCAAATTGGGTGCCGGACTTGTTCATGGAGCGCGTCGAGGCCGACGGCGAGTGGACGCTGTTTTCTCCTGACGAGACGCCCGATCTGCACGATCTCTACGGTAAGGCCTTCAAGGCAGCCTACGAAGGCTACGAGGCGACAGCCTCCACGGGCGCCATCAAGGTGTTCCGCAAGGTCCGGGCGCTCGACCTGTGGCGCAAGATGCTGACCATGCTGTTCGAAACAGGGCATCCCTGGATCACGTTCAAGGATCCCTGCAACATCCGCTCGCCGCAGGGCCATGTCGGTGTTGTGCATTCGTCGAACCTGTGCACCGAAATCACGCTCAACACGTCGAAGGACGAGGTTGCCGTCTGCAATCTCGGTTCGGTCAATCTTGCCAATCACGTCGCAGCCGAGGGGCTCGACCTCGACCGGCTTGCCCGCACGGTGAAGACGGCGATGCGCATGCTCGACAACGTCATCGACATCAATTTCTACACCATTCCCGAAGCCAGGCGCTCGAACCTGCAACACCGTCCGGTCGGGCTCGGTCTGATGGGTTTCCAGGATGCGTTGCAGGCGATGAAGATCCCCTACGCTTCCGACGCGGCGGTGGCCTTTGCCGACGCCAGCATGGAGGCGATCTCCTACAACGCGATTTCGGCGTCCTGCGACCTCGCCGCCGAACGCGGGCGCTATCCTAGCTTCGACGGTTCGCTGTGGTCGAAGGGTATCTTGCCGATCGATTCCATCCGGCTGCTCGAAGAGGCTCGCCCTGGCGTGGAGATGGATGCGTCCTCGACGCTCGACTGGGACAGCCTGCGCAAGCGCGTCCAGAAGACCGGGATGCGCAATTCCAACACCATGGCGATCGCGCCGACGGCCACGATCTCCAACATCTGCGGCGTGGCACAGTCAATCGAGCCAGCCTACCAGAACCTGTTCGTCAAATCGAACATGTCGGGCGACTTCACCGTGGTCAACGCGGCCCTTGTCCATGATTTGAAGGCGAGGGGGCTGTGGGACGAGGTCATGGTCTCCGACCTCAAATATTTCGACGGCTCGGTCGGTCAGATCGACCGCATCCCCGACGAGCTCAAGGCGCTATACGCCACCGCTTTCGAGATCGACAGCGCCTGGCTGATTGAGGCCGCGTCGCGACGGCAGAAATGGATCGATCAGGCCCAGTCGCTCAACCTCTACATTGCCAATCCGAGCGGCAAGAAGCTCGACGCGCTCTATCGCCTTGCGTGGAGCAAGGGCCTGAAGACGACCTATTACCTGCGTTCGCGCTCGGCCTCGCATGTCGAGAAGTCGACGCTGAAGGGCACCGACGGCAAGCTCAATTCCGTCTCCGCTGTAGCCGTTGCCGCGTCGGCGCCGATCATCGTTAACGCCGACGCGGCATGGGGCAAAGCCTGCGCCATCGACGATCCCGAATGCGAAGCCTGCCAGTAGACATCAGCGAAAGCCGTCAACGCAGGCGCTGACCCTCATCCCTCTGCCGGGACCTTCTCCCCGTTTAGTGACGGGGAGAAGGAGGAAGCGGCAACCTCGCGGCCAGCCATCCTCTCCCCGTTACTAAACGGGGAGAGGATGCCGGCAGGCAGGTGAGGGACAGCGTCGAGGGCGCAGAACAAATCAAGGAAAACAAAAAATGCTCGACTGGTCCGAACCGAAATTTACACCCATCGTCCCGCCACTTGCAGACGTTCCGCTTGCCGATGCCACCGGTCTCGGTGTCATCGAACGTGGCGGCGGTCGCGTCCGCGTCGACGACAAGCGCATGACCAATGCCCGTGCCGACGTGAACCAGCTTCTGCCGCTCAAATACCGCTGGGCATGGGAGAAGTATCTCGCCGGCTGCAACAATCACTGGATGCCGACCGAGGTGTCGATGCAGGCCGACATTGCCCTGTGGAAGTCGAAGGAAGGACTGACCGACGACGAACGGCGCATGATCAAGCGCAATCTCGGCTTCTTCGCTGCGTCGGAGAGCCTGGTTGCCAACAACATCGTGCTGGCGATCTACCGCCACCTGACCAACCCCGAATGCCGGCAATATCTGCTGCGTCAGGCCTTCGAGGAGGCGGTCCACACCCACACCTTCCAGTACATCGTCGAGAGCCTCAGCCTGGACGAGGGCGAGCTGTTCAACATGTACCGCGAGGTGCCGTCGATCACCGACAAGGCGGCCTGGGCGCTGAAGCACACGCAGCATCTCGACGACCCGGATTTCCGGACCGGCACGCCGGAGGCAGACCAGGCATTCCTGYGCGATCTCGTTGCCTTCTACGTTATCTTCGAGGGCATGTGGTTTTACACCGGCTTCGCCCAGATCCTGTCGCTTGGCCGGCGCAACAAAATGGTCGGCATCGCCGAGCAGTACCAGTACATTTTGCGCGACGAGTCGATCCATCTGAACTTCGGCATAGACGTCATCAACCAGATCAAGCACGAAAATCCGCATCTGTGGACGCCGCCGTTCCAGGACGAGATCTGCGGCATGATCCGCGATGCCGCGGAGCTGGAAGCCGCTTATGGCCGCGATACGATGCCGCGTGGATTTCTCGGGCTGAACGCGGCTTTGTGCGAGACCTACATGCACTTCATCGCCAACCGCCGCTGCGCCCGGCTCGGCCTGCAGCCGGTTTTCGCAGAGGTCGAGAATCCGTTCCCGTGGATGTCCGAGGCGATGGACCTGAAGAAGGAAAAGAACTTCTTCGAGACCCGCGTCATCGAATACCAGAACGGTGGAGCGCTGGCATGGGACTGAGCTGGACGGAAAGTCGTCGAAACGACGCACCTTTGCAGCCGCGCTTGCCCGACCCAGAACAGGTGTTCCTGGCATGGTTGGTCGCCCAGCCTGATGGGGGCAATCTTCACGAAGCGGCATCGCAGCAGGCTAACCGATTGGCTGAATTTGGCGGAGGCCATTCGGGACCACGCCGGTTGCAGCAGATGTTTCTGGAACTCATCAACGAACTCGACACTGATGCCACCAGCAGCAAGATAACGGCGTCATGAGGCGCAAGGTCCTGGTGATCGGCATTGGCGCCGGCAATCCCGACTACGTCACCATTCAGGCGGTCGATGCGCTCAAACGCGTCAACGTCTTCTTCATCCCCAACAAGGGCATCGAGAAAGAAGGGCTGGCGCGGGTTCGGCGCGAGATCTGCGAACGCTTCATACGGGAACAGAATTACCGTACGGTCGAGTTCAACGTACCACACCGCAGGTCGGCAGGGTTGTCGCAGACGGAAACCTGGGCCGACCCCATCGTCGGACTGAAAGGCCATTTCTCGATCACTCCCGAATTCTATTTGACGGGCTGGGGGCTGATCGGCGGTGGCGCGTCCGCCGAATTAACCTGGGATCTGATGGGCGGCGCAGGCTACCAGTTCAGTCCATCGTTCTCGGCAGTAATCGGTTATCGCGCCGCGGCCGTCGACTACGAGAACGACGACTTTGTCTACGATGTGGTTCAACACGGGCCGATCCTGGGCGCAGTGTTTCGCTTTTGACAGAGACAGTGAGAATTCAGATATGGTGAAGGCCTCGTGCGCGTCGTGCTTCGAACGCGACGGCTCACCGAGCTTGCACGCTTCCGTCTCGCCAGTCGTCGATAGCGGCGATAGCTGCTCCCGGCCGTCGAAATCCCTGTCCGGAAGCACGCGCCGCTTCACACGTTGAAACCCCATCCTCAATCGCCGCAATCACGCCCGCGAATGTCGGCGCTTAGGCTCCTCCTCATCTCCACTCCCTGACAAATCACCAGCAGCAGTGAATCAGACAAGGCTGTCACGTGAATTCTGAAACACGCTAGTTGCCTGAGGATCAGTGGCCAGCTGGTTCAATCGTTGCGACAACGCGCTCTATCGCTGTCGTCAGAGAAATGGTGCCGCGCCGCTGTTCGCCGCTGCTCTGGCGCATGAAAAGGCCGTTGGCGATCCCCTCATACATGCCGAGAAGCGCGTTCGCCACTTCGCCTGATACGCCTTCTTCGGCAAGTAGTGCTGGGCGCTGTTCCGGCGGAACAAGCATCGACTTTATCGGCCGGCCGAGAACTCCGGAAAAGGCCGACGCCACATCGCCGGCGCTCCAGTCTTGCGGTCCGCTGATCTCCACGATCCGCTTGCCGGTCCAGTCCTCGCAGAGCACTGCTGCCACCGCCTGCCCGACATCGATCGTGCTCACCATCGGGATTTTCTGAGAGGGTTCGAGAAAGGTCGGCAGCACGCTTTGCGACAGGACATTTTGCGCCACCTCGCCCCAGCTCTCGACGAAATAGCCTGACCGCAGGAAGGCAGTCGATGGCGCCACGCAGTCAAGCAGCGCCTCAAACCGGTTGAGGGTGGCGATGACGCCGGTGCCAGCTGGATGCTGCGCCCCGATGGACGACAGAACAACGGCCTTGGGCAGACGCGCCCGCCGTGCCGCACTGGCAAGTACTGCGCCGAAGTCTTCCGTGCGCTGATAGGGATCGCCGCTCACCGGCGGCGGATTGAGCAGGAACGCTCCTTGCGCGCCCTTCAGCGCATCGGCAATCGCGTCGGCATCCTCGATGCTCGCGACGGCGACTTCCGCGCCGAGGGCTGTCCATTTTTCAGCCTGCTCCTTGCGACGCAGGACGACACGCACGGCCTCGCCGCGTTCAATGAGGGCGCGCGCTATCTCGCCGCCGGCCCGTCCGTTTGCTCCAAGCACGACATACATGATTGCCACTCCTTCAGATCGTTTGACGGAGGAACGATAGGCGGTGGCATTCCATGCGTCCAATGCATGGTGTATATGGTCAGCATGCGCGAAGTGGATTTACGCCGCCTCGACCTCAACCTTTTGGTAGTGCTCGAGGCGCTGCTGGATGAGAAGAACGTCACAAGGACCGCCCACCGGCTCGGCATGAGCCAGCCGGCCGCGAGCCGAGCGCTCGGGCGATTGCGCACGCTGTTTTCGGACGCGCTGCTGGTTGATGGGCCGGGCGGCTACATCCTCAGTTCGCGTGCCCAAGAGGTGCGCCCCGTGCTGCGCGGCATATTGGCGGGCGTTGGCGAAATGCTGGAGGCGAGTTCGTTCGACCCCGCGACGGCGACGGGTCGAATCCGGCTTCTTATGCCCGATCTCCAAGCCGCCGTGCTGGCGCCGCATTTGCTCGCCCGCCTCGCCCGCGAGGCGCCGTCGCTTGATCTCGATATTGTCGCGCCTGATACGAACGGGTTCCAGGCGCTGGAGCATGGTGTCGCGGATGCGATGGTGGCGCTGATCGACGAGGCACCGGCCGGCATTAATCGACGCCGCCTCTATGACGAAGAATTGGTAACGCTGATGCGGGCGCATCATCCCGCGCTCGCCGAAAAACTCACGCTCGACCGCTTTCTGACGCTTGAGCATATCGTGGTGAGCGTCACCGGCGTTGGGGCCGCACCTGTCGATGAGGTGCTTGCGCGTATGGGGCGAACGCGGCGGGTGAAGCTGCGCGTGCCGAATTTCTTCGCGGCGGTCGAGATCGCCGCTCGCTCCGACCTCATCATGACACTGCCGTCGAGGCTGGCGCGAGCAGCAGCCGACATGAGGCGCTTCGTATCGTTGCCGCCGCCGCTCGATCTCGGGCTTTTTACGATGAGCCTCGCCTGGCACGCGCGCCAGCAAGACGCCCCCAGGCACATATGGTTGAGACGCGTCATTGTTGCGGCGGCGATGGATATGTCATCGGTCACTGACGCTGGAAGCTGAGGCCGCAGGACGGCTGACCACCGCGCAACGCTTCAAAGCGAACCGCATTCATCCAGACGCGCTAGTCGCAGTTGGTCGAGCACTTCTTCGATGTTCCGCGCAAAAGAGTGAACCTCAGGTGCATCTGCGCAGCGCAGGATGCGCTTCCCATTTCCGAATAGTCGCGCAATCAGTTCGAAATTGTCGACAAAGCAGTTGACAATTTATGCCGGCTTTCTGAATATGGCCTCGTGGGCGGAGACGAGGCGGCGCCTTGGCAGTTCTAGATGATTGTGCGTCACCGCTGCGGCGGGTGCGGGAATCAGCTGGCCGGGCCGCTCGAGCCTAAAATAAAGACCTTCGAAACGGAGGCGCCACTTAAGTGGGAGGGATAGATAATGTTAGGGGATTTGCCATCGTGGCAAACGCCATTCATGGCACCCGTTGCCTGCGGCTGCGCTGCAATGCGTGCCGACAACGCCACAGCCTTGAGTCTGTTGACGCAAGCGCCCTCATGGACCCAGCGATCGGGCTCCTTGGCTAACTGACGAGGCTTCATATGCTGGTCTTCATTATCAGCCGCATTGCCAATGCCATCATGGTGATGCTTGCGGTTGCTATGCTTGCATTCCTGATCTTTCGTCTTGCCGGCGATCCAGTCGAGCTCATGGTTACCGAGCAKACGACGCAGGCTGACCGCGACGCACTCCGCGAGCGACTGGGTCTCAACGATGGTGTCGCCACGCAGTTCGTACGCTTCGTCGCCCACGCGGCGCAGGGCGATTTTGGAATCTCGTACCGCAATGGCCAGGATGTACTCACCCTCATCGGCGAACGCTTCCCGGCAACGCTGGAGCTGGTGCTGGTGGCGACGCTGATTTCGCTGGTCGTCGGCCTGCCGCTTGGCGTTCTTACAGCAATCAAACGCGGGCGATGGTACACGGAGTCGCTGCAGTTTTTGTCGATCATTGGCGTTTCGTTGCCAAGCTTCGTCGTCGGCATCCTTCTTATCCTGGTCTTTTCGGTCATTTTGGGCTGGTCGCCGTCCTTCGGCCGAGGAGATGTCGTCCAGATCGGCTGGTGGTCGACCGGCCTGCTGACGCCCTCGGGCCGCGCAGCGCTGATCCTGCCGGCAGTGGCGCTGTCGCTCTACCAAATCACTTTGATCATGCGTCTCGTCCGTGCCGAGATGCTGGAAGTGTTGCGCTCCGATTATGTGAAGTTCGCCCGCGCCAGGGGCATTCCGCGCTGGCGTGTCTACTTCCGCCATGCACTGCGCAACTGTTTGATGCCTGTCGTGACCATGACGGCGATGAACATTGGCTCACTCATCGCCTTTGCACTCATCACCGAAACCGTCTTCCAGTGGCCGGGCATGGGCATGCTGTTCATCCAGGCGGTCACCTTCCTCGATATTCCCGTGATGGCGGCCTATCTCTGCGTCATCTCCTTCATCTTCGTCGCGCTGAACACGCTTGTCGATATCACCTATGCGGTGATCGATCCGCGCCTGCGCAGCTCGCACTGAAACCGGGGACAAGTCGATGACCGACGTTTCTAAGACAGCCGCCGTGCCCCGCCCAAGTTTTGTGCAGCGCCTGCGCAACAGCGATGTCTGGTGGTCGTTCACCCACAGCAAGTCGGCGATGATTGCGGCCGGGATCCTGGCTGTGCTGGTTCTAGCCGCCGTCTTCGCGCCGTTCATCGCACCACAGAACCCCTATGACGCCGCTCAGCTCGATATGTGGAAGGCAGAGCTGCCGCCGATCTGGCAGGAAGGCGGCGAATGGCCGTATCTGCTGGGCACCGACACTCAGGGCCGGGACCTGCTTTCGGCCATCCTTTACGGCACGCGCATATCCATCATGATCGGTCTTGCCTCGGTCGCCTTGTCGCTTTTGATCGGCATGACGGCCGGGCTGGTCGCCGGTTTCTTTGGCGGCTTTATCGACAATCTCCTGATGCGCATCGGCGACATCACCTTGTCGATCCCGACCATCTTGATTGCGATCCTGGTGTCGACGGTGGTGCGGCAGCTGCTTCCCGCCGATCTTCGCGAGATCGGTGCCTCAGCAGTGCTGGTGCTGGCCATCTCGCTATCGTCGTGGGTGCAATATGCCCGTACCGTACGCGCCCAGACGATCGTTGAACGCAACAAGGAATATGTACAAGCGGCAAGGCTCTTGAAGGTGCCTTCGCGCCGCATCCTGGCGCACCACATCCTGCCCAACACGCTGACGCCAGTGCTGGTTGCCGCCACGCTGAACTTCGGCATGGCGATCCTGACCGAAGCGACTTTGTCGTTCCTTGGTATCGGCATGCCCCCCGGACAGCCATCTCTGGGAACGCTGATCCGCATCGGCAATCAATTCCTGTTTTCCGGCTCGTGGTGGATCGTGCTGTTTCCGGTGATCCAGCTCTGCCTGCTGGTGGTCGTCGTCAATCTGCTCGGCGATTGGCTGCGCGACGTGCTCAATCCGAAACTGAGGTAAGCGTGCATGACTAATCTGTTGCTGCGCAACGTCCGCCCCTACGGGCGCGCGAATTGCGACCTGCTGATCCGCGATGGGCTGATTGTCGGCCTCGGTCATTTTGAAGCAGATCCGGGCATGTCGGTCGAGGACGGCGGCGGTGCCATCGCGATACCCGGTCTCATCGACGCGCATACCCATCTCGACAAGACGACCTGGGGATTGCCCTGGCATGAAAACAACCGCCGCGCAGTCCTGCGCGAACGCATCGACTTCGAGCGTGAAAACCGGATCGCGGTCGGCATCGACCCGCACCGTCAGTCGATGCGCCACGCAATCGGCCTTGCCGCCCATGGCGCGACCCATATCCGCAGCCATGTCGACATCGATCCAACGCACGGCCTGTCCATTGTCGACGGCGTGATGGAGACCCGCGAGAAGCTGAAGGGGGTCATCGACATCGAGATCGTCGCATTCCCGCAGTCCGGCCTCATGGTGATGCCTGGAACGCTGGATCTGCTCGACGAGGCATTGCGCCAGGGCTGCGAGGTACTGGGCGGTATCGATCCGTGCGGCATCGACCGCGATCCCAAAGGCCAGCTGGACGCCATCTTTGCCTTGGCAGTGAAGCACCAATGCCCGATCGATATTCATCTGCATGAATCGGGCGACCTGGGCGCCTTCACCATGGAGCTGATGTTCGATCGTATCCGCGCCAATGGCATGCAGGGCAAGGTCGCTATCAGCCACGCCTTCGCCCTTGGAATGAACGATTATCTCCGCGTCGGCCAGCTCATCGATCAGATTGCACAACTCGATGTGGCGATCCTGACGACGGGTGCCCCGTCGGCGACCGTACCGTCGATCATGCGCTTGAAGCAGGCCGGCGTGCGCGTTGGCGCCGGATGTGATGGCATCCGCGACACCTGGGGACCCTGGGGCCAGCCCGACATGCTCGACCGCGCCAAGATCGTCGGCATGAAGAACGGCCTTCGCTCCGACATCGAACTCGAACATGTGCTCCATATTGTTTCGCAAGGCGGGGCGGATGTCATGCGCATCGAAGGCTACGGTCTGGCGGAAGGCTGCAAGGCAGACCTGACGTTGCTCACTGGGGAAACGCTTGCGCATGCCGTCGTCGACGTTGCGCCACGCCCGCTGGTCATCAAGGGCGGCCGTGTCACCGCACGCGCCGGCCAGGCAATGGTGGAAATGCCATGACGCGACAGGTCCTCGATACGCTCGAACTCGGCAAGCGCCCCGACGGCCGGACGCTGATTTCGGCCGACTGGGTGCTGGGGCATAAGGATGGCGGGCACCGCCTGATCCCCAACGGCCAGGTCGTCGTTGATGACGGCCAGGTGATCTTTGTCGGAACCGATTTTCCCGGCGAGGTGGCCCGCCGGATCGAGTTCGGCAACTCGCTGGTCAGCCCCGGCCTCCTCGATCTTGACGCGCTGTCGGATCTCGACACGACCATTCTTGGCATCGACCATCATCCCGGCTGGGCGAAGGGACGCGTCTGGCCGCGCCACTATGTCGAGGCCGGCCCCTACGAGATGTATTCCCAAGAAGAGCTGGCCTTCCAGAAACGTTTCGCCTTCGGTCAGCTGCTTTTGAACGGCATAACAACTGCTGCGCCCATAGCCTCGCTATTTTATCGCGAGTGGGGCGAGACGGTCGCCGAGTTCGATGCGGCGGCGGACGCCGCAGGCGACCTGGGCCTGCGCGTCTACCTCAGCCCGGCCTATCGCGCCGGCGGCATGGTGCTCGAAGCGCCGGGTCGGATGGAGGCCGTGTTTGACGAGAAGCGTGGTCTCGCCGGCCTCCGCGAGGCTGTCGACTATATCGGCCGCCAGACAGGCCGCCACGGCGATCTGGTGCGCGGGCTGCTGGTGCCCGATCGCGTCGAGACCTGTACCGAAGAGTTGTTACGCCAGACCCAGGCGGCGGCGGCTGAACTCGGCTGCAAGATCCGGCTTCACATGGCGCAGGGCGCGATGGAGGTCGAAACCGTCCGTAAGCTGCACGGATCGACAGCTCCTGTCTGGTTGGCACGGCTTGGCCTGCTCAACGACCGGCTGATCGCTCCGCACGCGACAAACGCCACCGACGAAGACCTCGCGCTCTACGCGACCAACGGCGTGTCGATCGTGCATTGCCCGCTCGTCTCGGCACGCGGCGGCAGCACGCTGAATTCGTTCTCGAAGTGCAAGGAGCGCGGCATCAACATCTCTATGGGAACGGACACCACGCCGCCCGATATGCTGATGAACCTGCTGGTCGGTCTGATCGCCTGCCGCATCAACGATGGCGCCCCAGATCGCGTCCGGTGCACTGACCTGTTCGACGCGGCAACTCTTGGCGGCGCCAGAGCGCTCGGCCGCGATGACCTTGGTCGTCTTGCTCCGGGCACGCGTGCCGATATCGCGGTGTTTGGCCTCGATGACGCGGTC
This sequence comes from Aminobacter sp. P4_D5, assembly GCF_056401815.1. Classification (NCBI taxonomy): domain Bacteria; kingdom Pseudomonadati; phylum Pseudomonadota; class Alphaproteobacteria; order Hyphomicrobiales; family Phyllobacteriaceae; genus Aminobacter; species Aminobacter sp. P4_D5. The sequence goes on from NZ_JBFUIP010000071.1 coordinate 24,432, forward strand.
ATGGCGCCTTCCATCGACCCGATCACCACGTTGGTGACGGGCGGGTCGGGCAAGGTCACGCAGGCGGTCTTCGTCGACGGGCGTTTGTCCATGCGTTTCGGCGAGGTCGCTGGCATCGACATGAAGGCAGCGCAGAAGCGTGCGCAAACGCAGTTCGACGGACTCATTGCGAAGTATCCAGAGCGCAGCTGGGGCAATCCGCCGGTGTCGGAAATCTTTCCGCCCAGCTATCCGATCGAGGTCAACACCAATGGCTGAAGCTGAAAAAGCCGTGCTTGAGGTCCGCAACCTCAAGGTGGAATTCCCAGGCCGCCGCGGCATCGCGACAGCGCTTTCTGATGTCAGCTTGTCGATACGTCCGGGCGAAATCCTCGGTGTCGTCGGGGAGTCCGGTGCTGGCAAGTCGATGACGGGGCTCGCGGTGCTGGGGCTGCTCGAACGGCCCGGCCGTATTGCAGGCGGCGAAATCTGGCTCGGCGAACGCCGGATCGATACGCTCGGCGACCGCGAGATGGAGAAAATTCGTGGCCGCGAGATAGGTGCTATTTTCCAGGACCCACTGACCTCGCTCAATCCGCTGTTCACGGTTGGCGCGCAGCTGACAGAGACCATCCGGCTCCACCTCGGCATGAGTAAGGCGGAGGCCAAAGCGCGGGCGATTTCGCTGTTGAAGGACGTCGGCATTCCGTCGCCCGAGGAGCGTATCAACCAGTACCCGCATCAGTTTTCCGGCGGTATGCGGCAACGTGTGGTGATCGCACTTGCGCTTGCCGCCTCGCCGAAACTGATCATCGCGGACGAGCCGACGACCGCCCTCGACGTTTCGATCCAGGCGCAGATCACGTCACTTTTGCGCAAGCTGTGCAAGGAAAAGCAGACTGCCGTCATGCTGGTGACGCACGACATGGGCGTCATCGCCGAAACCGCGGACAGGATCGCCGTGATGTATGCCGGCCGCCTCGTCGAGGTCGGGCAGGTTGAACAAGTGCTGCATGCCCCCCAGCACCCGTACACACGTGGTCTCATGGCGTCGATCCCGGCTCTTGGCGCACGTGTGGAGCGCCTTAACCAAATCGACGGGTCTATGCCGCGGCTCGACGCGATCCCAGAAGGCTGCGCCTTCGGCCCACGCTGCAAGGAAGCTGGACCGCGTTGCAGGCGTGAACGGCCGAGCCTGCTTCCGGCGGGCTCCGGAGCCAGCGCGTGCTGGATGAATGCTGGAGGAACCGCATGACAGCCATGTCCGCACAGAAGAACTCGGCGCTCAGCGTTGACCGTCTGGTCAAGACGTTCGACGTGTCGGCGCCATGGCTCAATCGCGTGATCGAGCGCAAGCCGCGGCAGTATCTCCAAGCCGTCAATGATATCAGCTTCGAGGTTCCAAGGGGCGGCTGCCTGAGCCTGGTCGGCGAAAGCGGTTGCGGCAAGTCGACCGTCGCGCGCCTTGTGACAGGGTTGTACAAGCCAAACAGCGGCGAGGTGAGTTTCGCGCTGGACCATGATGGGCAGCCCCTATCGGCCCAGATGATCTTCCAGGACCCGTATGCGTCGCTCAACCCGCGCTGGCGGGTGAAGAACATCATCGCCGAGCCGATCCGCGAATTGAAGTTGCGAAACTCCGCAACCGAGGTCAACGAGCGGGTAGTGGAGTTGCTGAAGACGGTCGGCCTGTCCGCATCGGATGGCGAGAAGTTTCCGCATGAATTCTCAGGCGGGCAGCGCCAGCGAATCTCGATAGCGCGCGCTCTGGCAAGCGAGCCACGCTTCCTGGTCTGCGACGAGCCGACCTCGGCGCTCGACGTGTCGGTGCAAGCCCAGGTGCTCAACCTCATGCGTCGTCTGCAGGACGAGTTCGGGCTGACCTATCTGTTCATCAGCCACGACCTGAGCGTGGTTCGGCACATGTCCGACCGCATCGCTGTGATGTATCTCGGGCGCATCGTTGAGGAAGGCGAGACGGAGGAGCTTTTCGCGCAGCCACGCCATCCCTATACGCAGCTTCTGCTGCAAACGATCCCCAACATTGTAAGTCCTAACAGGGATCGCGAAATTGCCGGCGGCGAGGTGCCAAGTCCTCTCAAGCCGCCGTCAGGCTGCCCGTTCCATCCGCGATGCCCCATCGCCACGGCACTGTGCTCGAGCGAACTTCCTGAAGTGCGCACGCTCGCCAGCAGAACGCGCGTGGCCTGCCACATGGTGCGAGACGAATGATGTTGCCGCGGGCCGAACTATGCCAGCGCGGCCCGCAAATCGTGGGATATGTCGCGCACTTCCCGCAAGTCGAGTTCCGTTTCGACGTGCTCGAGATGATGTTCCATCAGCGCCGCGGCGTTCTTGAAGTTGCCCTTGGCAATCTCCTCGACGATTTCATCATGCTCGTCCGGTCCGCAGTTGAAACGGGCCGTGTTGCGATAGACGGCGGTAATCAGGGAGGTGCGCGAGATCAGGTCGCGCATCATTCCGAACAGAAAATCGGAGCCGGAAATCTCCGCGAGCAAAAGATGGAAACCGCCGGACAGCTTTATGATGTCGGTGGTGACGTCCTTGGCGCTGGCGGTCCGTTCCTGGGCAACATGGCTGCGCAGGCGCGCGACATCGGCCTTCGAGATCGAGGTTCCGATACGTTCGACGACGCAGGCTTCAACCGCACGGCGAACGGCGAATACGTCCCTGGCCTCGTCGACAGACGGCTGGCAAACGAAAGCGCCACGGTTGGGGATGATTGTCACCAGCCCTTCGCGCTCAAGCGCAGTCAGGGCCTGGCGGATGCGCGCGCGGCTGACATCGAAAATAGCAGCCAGTTGGCCCTCTTTCAGCTGGACGCCCGGACGCAGACGGCGCTCTGCAATCGAAAGCCATACCTTTTCGACAATCTGCTGTGTCGAAACGCTCGCCTGTTCGGTCATGAAACTATGCCCCCACCAAGGCCGACATTCGCCATAGATAACAAAAAGTCAACATTCGCATAGATTACCCCAATCGCGTTTTGCTGACAATTACGTATCAGATTGTGTACCAACAAATCGGAACTGAGAGAACGAATGGAGTTCGACTTTACGAAACTGGAGATGGAAAGCCGCTATCGCCTGCTTACCAATTTCATTGGTCCACGGCCGATCGCGCTTGTCACCACCCGCTCAGTCACAGGGCGAAGCAATGCCGCGCCGATGAGCTTCTTCAATGTCTTTTCGCACGAGCCGCCCATTGTGGTGCTCGGTATCCAGCCACGCGCATCGGGTGAGGAAAAAGACACGGTCGCCAACATCAGGAGAACCGGAGAGTTCGCGGTAGGCATGGTCGACATGGCCCTGTCGCAGCAGATGCTCGTTTGCGGCCTGGGGTTCGAAAGCGACGTCGACGAACTCGAGATCGCCGGGCTTCCTACGGCCAAGGGTGCACAGATCGATGTCGACTACGTCGCCAATGCGCCTTGTTCCTTCGAATGTCGCGTGGAGCGGCTGATCGAGTTCCCGCGTCGCGTGCTCGTGCTGGGTGAAGTGGTCCACATGCATGTTCGCCGCGACTGTCTCGACGAGGCCGGGCGCTACGTCAATCCAGAGGTCTACCAGCCGATCGCTCGGCTGCATGCAGACAATTACATCACTTCCGATCGTCAGTTCGTGCTCAAGGCGCCGACGATTGTGGATGTGTTGAAGGCCACCGAGAGCGGCGAATAGGATTTACCAACGTGCATATTCGACTGATCAATCCAAATTCAACCGCTTCCATGACCAACCAGGTGCTGGAAAGCGCGCTACGTGTTGCGAATGTGGGAACGCGCGTCACCGCGGTAAACCCGACCAGGTCGCCTGTCAGCATCGAGGGCAGTGTCGATGAGGCGGTGGCAGTTCCGGATATGTTGGTCGAGATCCGCAAGGGCGAAGAGCTGGGCGTCGATGCCTATGTGATTGCCTGTTTCGACGATCCTGGCCTCCACGCTGCCCGCGAAATGGCCAAGGGGCCAGTCATCGGCATTTGCCAGGCAGCCGTTCAGGTTGCCATGACGATCAGCCGCCGCTTTTCGGTGATCACCACACTTCCGCGTTCGGTACCAATCATTGAAGACATCGTCCAGGCCTATGGCGCCGGGCATCATTGCCGCGCCGTGCATGCGATCGACCTGCCAGTGCTTGGTTTGGAAGAGGACCCGGAAACCGCCGAGCGCCTGCTGATCGAAGTGATCGAGCGCTCAAAGGTCGAAGATCGCGCAGAAACGATCATTCTGGGCTGTGCCGGAATGTCGAGCCTGTGCGAGCGCCTGGCCAAGGCAACCGGCGTTCCGGTGATCGACGGGGTGACGGCAGCGCTGAAGATTGCCGAGGCGCTTGTCGGCGCCGGCTACTCCACCTCGAAGGTCAACGCTTATGATTATCCGCGCCAGAAGGAAGCGCCGGGCGCAGTCGTAGAGTCGCGACGCCTAGCGATGAACAGCTAGGATCGACCGGGAATTGGTCCGCCTGGTGACCACGCGGACCAATTAGC
>NZ_JBFUIP010000072.1:0-28894 GCF_056401815.1 Aminobacter sp. P4_D5
GCCCCCACCCTGAGGCCTGCTGGCCAGCCCCTCGACCGGCAGGCCTGTCTGTTGTAGCTGATAGGCCGAATGGAAGGCACGACCTCAACACAATGATCAGGCGTACGTTGACCGCCTGAAAGGTTCGATTGATGGCTTCGGTCGCGTCAGTCACCAAATTGGCCACCCGCCGCGCGGATCGACAATCATACTAGCGGCGGCGTGATGACCAGAGTTGGGCTCCTAAGCCTTCTCAACTTCCTTCAGTGTCATTCATCTTAACGCAAGATTGATGACCGTTTACCTCATGGCATTCTCTTCCTGCAATGCCGCCAGCATAAACCAATGTTACGGTTGTGAGGGCTGCTATCCATGCAAGAATAATCCTGGTCATGTAAGCCTCCTTTGTTGCTTCGCAGGCGGAGAGTAGGTTTGCAACCTGGCGCCTCTAAACCGCCGGCGAACGATAGATTGCCATGCAGGCGTGATGCAGGCGTGATGCAGACGTTTGACGCGTGTGAAAAAGGCCGATGCTCGGTCTTCAAGTGCTACGGGCGTTAGCAAACCAGATGTACCCCCCGGTGATGTCGTGATGTTCAAGTAAGAGCCTAGACGTGAAGAATGCGATCGCTTTCCGGAGCGGCCGTCTTCTACCCAATGCGGACGCAATACGAATTGCCGCGTGCCGAAAGGTGGCGGGGCTTTTTCTGCGGTTGCGGAAACGACAAATATTGCTTGGCGGAAATCAGGTTCGGTATCACAATGAACTTGCCCTCGCCCGGGGCATGGGTGCGGCAGCCGTGCCTACGCTGCTGGGCAGGCCAAAAGCCGCTGTCACGCTCCAATGTGACCACCCACGTACGGCGCATCAATCGATCGATCTAATTGATTCCCAGGTGCCGTTGGATGACATTGAGGCGGGGTATGGCGGGGCAGAGCACCGGCGCAGATCCTTAAATCGTTTAACCGAGCATTGCGTCGGTGTCCCCAGCCCCCAAGCACGCACCTTACGCGATGTCATTGGCCTGTTTGGAAGAACCATTCCGAGCAGGCCTTTCTCGTCGACGCGCCCGGCCTTTCCGGTTTCGGCAAGCAGGGATGCCACCGACCTTTGAGCCGAGCGCGCGATCCGGGCCGTGGGCTGTGGGGCGGTGACCCGGACGGCATCAGCATGTGCTCGTTGCGTTAATGAGCCATGGAAACGCAAAGCCAATTATTACCTTCTTCTTATTTTTGTTTTGGTGGCGGCAACCATCGCATCGCCGCGCTACCTGCCGAAAGGTGGCGGGCTTTTTCCTGTATTGTGGGAACCTGATTTGAACGACCGACGTTTTGATGAGCGGAGCAGAATGGGCGTGGTCTTAACCTTTCAGCTGCGCCCGTCTGGGCAAGACCTMGTGCCGTAATGCGGGTCTTTGCTGTCCGTGAGGTGTGCTCCCCTCCGACACGCCTATCGGCCTGCCGGTGACCTCCCGGCAGGCCTTTTATGCGAGTAGTAGTGGCTTGGCCTGGTAGGCGGGAACTGAGACTGCATGTGGGTTATGGGGATGCCCGTTCGGTGTAACTTCCAACCACGTCGAAACGAAGCCGTCCACAGTTAGGCTCCGTCGATACTTGTCGATGAACTCGCCGATGCCGAAATGCTCCGCCGGGAGCTTCGAGCCCTGCGGCGCAGCATAGCGCACATGACCAATAGACGACTGTTTGATGAGGTTGATACACTACTGTCAGTTGCGGAGCAGCAAATCACTCGGTTGCGTTAGACACGTCCCTAGAGGTAAGCGCCGCGCTCACCAGCACAACGATCATTTCATCCGAATAGACCTCGCCCGGGCAGTAGTCTTCCGCGATGGTCCGAGCGAATTGGCGCAGATCGTCCGGGTCCGTGGTGCCGGTGGAAGCGAATTTCTCCATCACGGTACGGATCACGTCAAAGTCGAACGCAGAAATGGGAGCTACCATCGCTTCCTCCTCCACAACAGGGCGGAAGCATTGGCGCTTTCAGTCGACGATGCCCGCGAAAGTTACCGTCGATGGCGAATTGTACTCCTCGCAACCGCGGACATACAAATGAATATCGCGCGGACGTTGAGGAACCAATCTGGGCACTACGTGGTTTGTGATGTCTGGAGTGTGCACCCGAACCCCACATGCATGCTCCAGGCAAGGCCTGCCGTGACCCCTCCCGGCTGGCCTTTTGATTCCTTGGCAACCGTGGCAACCTGGTGGTGCGCAGTGATGCTGATGCAACCAGATCTGTGCTGGAAGCGGCCTGTCGAACCTTTGCTAGGCAGGCCGTTTCTGCGATCAGGTCCGTCAACGTGGACCGGTTTCGTGTGGCATTAAACCGAATGTTGCCTCCTGAAGGTTACTCCATATTTTCCCGCGCCAAGTAGCCTTTGTCCCGGAGCCATTCGGCCAGAATTAGTTCTGCCATGGCCGAAGTGGATCGGTGATCATCCCTGGCTGCTTTTTCGAGTGCTTTCTTCAAAGACGGGCGCACTCTAAATCCAAGTGGGGTATTTTTGGTCTCGTGTGCTTCTGACAACATCGGGCTCTCTCGAATGCGCAGCTAGTGCGGCCTGTCGAATCTGTGGCACGTTACCTTAACGGCACCAAAATTTCCGTCACGGCCGCATGTCGCAACTTGTCCTCGCCTCGCAGGTGCTTGGCCATGACGCGCAAGACCGGCTGAACCGGCACCGCTCCTTTGTTGCCGACCCCGATTGAGGCGACCCATTTCCCTGTGTGCAGATATTCCAGCGCCTGCCAGAGTTCGTCCCGTTGCTTCCCGCCGATTGAGTGCTTTGAAGGTGGTGTTACAAACTCACGGCGATCCCGCGACCGGCGAAGAACCGATCGAAGACATCGAGCGGCAGAACGGCGTCTGCCTGGCTAGCTCGATCATGGCCGGATGGATTATGAAAACGGACAGCTTGCGGAGAGGCTGATGACGTTATTAGCACCAGATGGCCGCCCTTTGAGGGAGGGCTCTGATCGGGCCAGCGGATGGAATGGTGCACCGAGGCCATGAAAAACTGCCATCGTGAAAGAAGCTCCGGAATGGCGGTCGCCTCGACACCGGTCATGATTTCGGCTTTCAGCCCGAAACGGCTGGACACCATTTCGACAAACGGTGCGTAGATTAGCCCTTTGATGGAAGCCCCGTCTTCACTGACGACATAACCGCCGCGCTGGGTGCAGGCGCGGGCAAGCTCAAGCGTGGGGTAATTCTCGCCCCGCGTTGCGAGGATCATCTTCAGGCACGCCATGCCGCAGAGGTTTACCGCCCAATGCGCGTATTCCTCAACCGTCTGCGCTCCGGATTGACGCCAAAGCGGATCATCCAGCAAGGCAACCGCTCCCTTTGCGACAACAGGCAATGTCATTTCGGGCGTTTCCCATTGACTGAAATACGGCACGTTCTTCGTTGGCATTCTAGATCCTTGACTTCCGTTGGCTCACTTTGGTTGGAAAAGTGAAAMAGTACACACAGGCTCAGTTTAAAGGGCCACTGTAAAGGAGGGCGTCGCGTTGGTTTCCCGCTGAACAACGGTTGGCGTGAACAGGGGCAGAACACTTAGGCCGCCCGCGCTCCATCCGAAAGGACCAGAGTTTTCCGCGATCTGCTTTGTGCGGCCTGCTGCCAGAGGAAATCACCCGCTTATGAAACCGACGTGAGCATCGAGCGGAAATTGCGCCTCTGCTTACCGGCGCTCGACTGGTCCGTGAAAAATCAGGCGTGAATGCACCTGCGCAACGGTGACTGCGGTTGACCCGCCCCACAAACGCAGAATATTTTTCATTACCCTGTTCCCCCGTAATTTAGCCGGAGTTAATAAGCAGAATAGGCTTGTAATACTAGCCATTACAACTGGAGGGTAATTTCGGTCGATTTTAGTGTACCCTAATAGCAAACTGACCCGTTCGGGTGAGTGCAAGTTAAAGGGTCTGCCACATCTGCCAGGCTGTTGGCTGATTTCGTGACTGATATTTCGGTCGTCTGTGCACCGCTGCCGAAAGGTGCGGGATTTTTCTGCGTTGGTGGGAACATTTGGACGACCGACGTTTCCGCGCGTGCGGAGCAGATTGGGCGTGGTCTTAAACCTTTCAGCTGCGCCCGTCTGGACAAGACCCATGCCGCAATGTGGTTTTTGCTGTCCGCGAGGCGTGCTCCCCTCCGACACGCCTCAGCATGGGCCTGCCGGTGACCTCCCGGCAGGCCTTCTATTTTTCAAGGCACCAGGACTTCCGTGACGGTCGCATGCCGCAGCTTGTCCTCGCCTCGCGGGTGCTTGGCCATGACGCGCAACACTGGCTGCACTGGGACGGCGCGCTTGTTGCCGGTGCCGATCGAGGCCGCGAACTTGGCCTCGCCCAGATAATCCAATGACTCCCAAGGCTCGCTTCGTTGCTTGCCGCCTATTGCTGGAATGGCTCGGCCCACATAGCGAAGGTAGCCCTCTGTCATGTCCGCCAGCAGCAGGGAAGGCGCGCCGCCGCGCTTGTGCTCGTAGCCGATGACGACGTATTCGCGGGTGATGTAGGCCTTGGTTTTCAGCCAGTCCTTGCTGTAGCCGCCGCGGTAGATGCTGGCCTTGCGTTTCGAAACGATGCCCTCGAGGTCCATCGCTTCGGCGGTTGCGAAGAACTCGGCCCCGGAACCTTCGAACGCCTGGCTGAACTGGATGGCCGAGTCGGGGCGGGGATCGCCGACGAGCTCGTGCAGCTGGGCACGCCTGTCGTCGCAGCGCTGCTTTCGGAAGTCGTTGCCGTCGAGGCCAACCAGGTCGAAGGCATAGAACACCAGGCTGGCGCTTTCCCGCGTGATCGCGCTAGAAAGCCTGGCGAAGTCGGTTCGCCCAGTCTCGTCCTGCACGACCATCTCGCCGTCGGTGATCGCGTCGCGTTTGATCAAGGAGCGCACGGAGGCCAGCACCGCCGCATATTTCATCGACCAGTCGTGGCCGTTGTGGGTGAAGGCGACAGCATGGCCCTTAGCTAGGTGGATCTGGGTCCGGTAGCCGTCGTATTTGATCTCATGCGACCAGGCATCGCCTTCGGGTGGTTTGTCGACCAGCGTCGGGATACACGGCGGGATGAAGGGGGTCATTTGGCCTTAATTTGCTTCATCTCCATGATCGCATCCAACCTCAGACGAGATGATCCATGGATTGTGATGAGCGTACGAGCTTGCCCGCGTGACAAGCCGTATTTTTCGGCCAACTCGGATGCCTCGTATTTCTCGGGGTCATGCGGCGGATCGACTCTCACGAACTGCCGCGTGTCGGGATGCCCTTCCATGATCGTTCCTCCCAATTTACGACGTGCAAAAAACGCACCAGCGTTCCCAAGGGTTCCATTGTAGCGCGGCGCTGAACCTCGTTGAATATCGTCTATCGCGGTAGCTTCCCGGCGGAGATATAGATGCTGTTGAGTTCGCGGTTGCTATAGCGCTTGCTGACGGTGAAGCGGGTCGCAAAGCGCAAGAACCGCTACTCCCACGCGACGACCGCACCGGTACAGTCAAATCCGCAGCTCTCTGTCCACGCGATTGCGATGACGGTGACAAGGCACGCAATAAAGATAAGTCCCGCAATCCCAGATTTAACGCCGTCATATATTGCGCCACGACGCAAAGAGCACCAAGTCTGCCCGACGAGCGCAAAGATCAGATAAAGGCTCGCAGTGGCGGCCAAGGCCATGATTGTTAACATTGCCGGCCTCTTTTCAACCAGCAGGATAGCTGAAACGCGCGGCGGCCGATCGTTCCGTTTCGTGCGGACGCGGCGATTGCCTGCGGGCGACCCGCCCCTAGACCCAGCTAGGCGGTTTGTTGGACGACCAACGTCAAGACACCATCAGACGTAACCCCAGCCGCCAAGACATGCGTGGGATTCAGCCCAGCCGCCGCAAGCGTCAACAATGCCTGGCGTGAGTCGCCGATGAGAGCTTGCAACTCTTGTAACTCATCAGCGTTCGTATCCGMGATAACGGCTTCCACTTCCCTTTTCGTCGGCCCCAACAAGCTCTCGAACTCAACGACGACTACATCTGTATAAGTCTGGTCCGGTCCCAATGCGGGATCCATTGACTGCCACGTCTGTTGCTGAGTGGGCGGCTCGTTGGAGGCGACGGGGAAGGCGGCAATCGCGGCCACGAAGGCAATAATAATAATAATGTTCAGGCTTGGCATGGGGGTGCGCTCCTTGGTGGTGGCCTGCGCTGGCCTAAGCCCTGCCGAAGGGGAACGCGGCTGAGTCAAGCGCGGCCTGGTGCGTCATGCTCCCGCTGCAAGAGTTCGACTAGCTCAGCACCGGGCAGCTCGGCGAGCGACCGAAGGTGACATAGATGCGATCGCCGTCGCGGTCGCGGCCTAAGACCTCGATCGTCCGTCTGCCGACATCCGCGATGCGGGCACGGCGTATGCCCATGCGTTCGGCCTTGTCGAGCGCGCGGCCCTCGGTGCAAATCCGCTGCATACTGCGTCGATTGTCGGGGTAGTAGCCATCGCGGTAACCGTCCTGGCGGCAATCCCCGTAGCGCGGGTTGCAGCCCTGATTCAGGCGCAGTCCATCGCGACCAAATTCAAGTTGGATGTCCTGCGCAGAAGCAGGCAGAGGCAACCCAACGCCCATGCCGGCAACGAGCGCACAACCGATCAGGATCTTACGCATCTTATCCACTCCTGTTGTTTAGCTCATGGGTCTAAATGCGACGGGGACCCTCCCGGTTCCCTCTGGAGCAGTTCACAGGAATTTGGCTGTGCTGGCCTCGGTCTGCTCGGCTGTGCGCTACCGCCTCATGACGTCGGACAAACCGTTAAGGGGGAAAAATGGCGCGCCCGCTTCTGAGGGGATGAGGGGATCGAATCGAGGCGAGCGCGCCGCTCGGATCTGAGGTCAGAGCAGAACTCACCTTAGGGGCGACTATCCCAGCGTCAACCAGTCGTTTTTTCTTCGAAATCAAAAATAAACGCGCGTGTCAGGCCAAGGCGGATGCCCGTCCCTCCGGCGCACCCGCCCGTGAGATGCAGCCTGAAGGCTCCGTTCGCAGAACGGACGAGAGCGGTACCGCGAGCCCCCGCCGCAGCGCTTGCAGGCAGTGACGCGGGTGGCAAAGAGAACACTTGCTGCCATAACGTTAGCGTGATGTGAATTGACCATGAAAGGAGTTTATTCCTATTTCATTCTCATGCCTGCGCCGAACAAATCAAAGCCTTTTCAGCTGTCCAACCTGAACGATGGCCGGCAACTCGTGCGCGTCCGCTGCGCCTACTGCAATCGCGCTCATCACTATTTCCCGTCCGATCTCATCGAGATATTCGGCGAAGTTGATGTCGACTCGCTCATCGGCCGGATGAAGTGTGAGGCGGGGGACCACGGCTTCACGAATGTCGAGGCCGTCTAATCGAGCGGCAAGGAAGCGGTGGGGCTGCGGCATGAGGAATGCCGGCTTTGCCCCTCCGGCAGACCATTTCTTGTCAGAACTTGATGGTCAAATCTCAGGGATATTACCGCTCTGGGAGGTGCAATCATGGACCATGGAAACCGTGTACGGCACACAGTTGAGGGGCTCGCAGTCATGTATTCAGCATCTAGCAAGAGCTGCTATCGACCGGTTTCGACTAAACAGGTGTCAGAGCGCTACGCACGGAACTTCCCGAATGCAACATGTCTGACAGAGAGCTCGCCAATCTCATCGCCGCGGCGGCAGTGGATGCCGGCCTCGCAGTTGAGTTCGATTTGGGCATCACGCGGGAACGTAAAATACTCTGACATTGAACCACCCAAATGCCCAGTCACCCTAAAAGTGGCGGGGGTTTTTCCGTTGATGGGAACCGGACTAGTGGGTTCCGATCGTGCCAAGTGCCGCGCGCTGGCGCAATGGCTGGGGCCCTTTTCTGCGCAACCATTTACCCCGTTGCCCGTTTGCTAGGCGAAGGGACTGATCCTGGGAGAAAGACAATGAGGAAACTCATTATCGCCCTCGGCACCGTTGCACTCATGAGTGGCGCGGTATGGGCAGCTTCGGCTGACGGCGTTGTCAAGGAATTCAACAAGGAAACGAAGGTTATTACTCTAGAAGACGGCAAGAGCTACACCGTGCCGACTGACGTTGCGATACCTGCTGAGATCGTAGCTGGCGCTAAGGTGTCAATTACGCTCGATCAAGATGACGCGACTAAAGTCACCGCGGTAACGCTATCTCCTATGTGACGTTTTTCTGTCGCCCCGCTGCCGAAAGGTGGCGGGGCTACATTTGTTTTGGTGGGAACCTGATTTTACGTTTGTTGAGCGGAGCAAAATGGGCGTGGTCTTACCTTTCAGCTACGCCCGTTTGGGCAAGACCATCATGCCGCATGCGGGTCCGTCCTTGCCGTCCGTGGGGCGTGCTCACACCTCCGACACGGTTCAGCTTGGGCCTGCCGGTTGACCTCCCGGCAGGCCTTTTCGTTGTTTCCTACCACTTCACCCTGAAGCCGGCGGTGCCGGCAAGGGCGTAGCTGTCGCCGAAGTTTTCGAGCGAACTGTTGACCGAAACCTCGCCATAGACCGAATATTTGTCGTCGTTCCAGTTGTAGCTACCGCCGAGGCCAAGCCCGCCCCACAGCCTGTCCGGCCGGCTCTCGAAGCTTACGCCTGAAACGTCGACCTGGGTGGCGTCGAGGAACTGGTAATAGAGATTGGCGATGCCGTAGAGATGGCGGCGCCGGGTCTTGCCTTCGTCGTCCTTCCAGTTCTGGTCGTGGTCGGCGGAGATGCCGAGCCGGCCAAGAAGCGAGTCGCCGCTGCCGAGCGAGACATTGGCGCCGAAGACATCCCTGAAGCTGGAGAAATCGACATTGGCGTAGACGAGCTGGGCTTGCGGGGTCAGCGTCCAGGTCTCGTTGAGGTCGAACTTCTTGCCGGTTTCGACCGACAGCGCATAACCAAAACCGCCATTGCCATCGACAAGCGTCGGCGTCGCAAGCCCAAGCGCCTTTGAGGTCAGGTCGCTGTTGAACCAGGTCAGCTGGGCCTGGCCATCGACATAAAAGCCGTTCTGGTCATACCAGGTCAGCGTGCCGCCAAAGCCGCCACCTGTCGTGTCGATGTCACCATCGCCGAAGAACGAGGTGACGTCGCTTGAGGCATGGCCGAGATGCACCGTGATGCCGCCGATCAGCTTCGAGCCGTTCTCGGCCTCGTGCAGCAGCCCGTCGAGACCGGCCTGCAGCTTCCACACATTGGTGTCGTAGTTGGTACCCGAGGTGGTGAACGCCGGTTCGATGCTGGCGTGGCTGCCTTCGATGCGGCCCCAGATCGCTCGTTGGTCCTCGATCAGCGCCCGGTGGCCATCGGCGCCGGCATAATATTGCGCCTGCTCAGAAGAGACGGGGCATTGGAAATTCTTCGACGCGTCCTTGCAGAACACCGTCTCGGGTGCAGGCTCTTTCCAGTAGCGGTTGCCGACCCGCTGCTGCAGCGTGGGTACGGTGTTGAGCGCCAGCAGGTGCTGCGGATAGACCTCGTAGAGCGGCACGCCGGGCTGATAACGCGGCTCTGGCGGCTCAGGCGTGGGATCCGGAGGCGGGGTCAATTGCGAGCGCAGATACCAGTCGCTGTCGCTGGGATCGGTGACGCCATTGTGGAACAGCGTATAGGCGTAGGCGCCGCCGACCACTGCCTGCTGGCCGTCGGCGGTGACATAGGTGCCGCGCAGCACGAACGACCCGTTCGCAGTCGTCGCGCCATTGATGGCGTCGACCACCTTGATGCCGTCGGAAAGGGTCAAGGCGCCTGGACCAGTCGTGTTCCTGACGAGGAGTGTGGTGCTGCCCGTCGCCGTGCCGCCATTGATGACCAGCCGGTCGGAGGGAGCCCCATCGGCGCCAAGATAGGTGTTCAGCGCCAGCCTGCCGCCCTGGCCGACATAATTCTGCGTCGTCAGCGTCTTGTAGCTCGCAAGCAATGTCGGATCGCCGACCGGCGGGGTGACATCGATCAGACCGGCGTTCGTCGTCTGCTGCGAGACGGTCGAACTCGCCGTCATGGTCCAGATGCTGGTCGGGTCGACCGATACGTTGGTAACGTTGAAAGCCGCACCCGTCCAATGCGAACCGGTGGCGAGGCTGATGTTGGTTGTCGTTTGCGCGGCGATCAACGCATCACCGGTGAGCACGCTGCCATTCGAGGCGTCGAACTGAACGGCGGTCGGTTGTGCAGGGCCGAATGTGCTGGCGAAAGTTTCGATCAACAAGCCGCCGCCGCCCGTGATCACCGCGCCATTGGTTGCCGTAAAGTTCAGCGGGCCTTGCGCCTCAACTGCGGTCGAGGCGCTGCTGACAAGGCTTCCACCCGCCAAGCGGACACTATTGATCGTGGCCGAGGTCAGATTGAGCGATGACAGTCCAACCGTATTGGGTCCGTTCGCCTGCACCGCAGTGTTGGTGAGATCGATCGAACCTGGCCCGCCATTGATGAACAACGCGGCACCGCCGCCTGATGTCGTCACGCGGGAGTCGCGGCCGACGACCGTACCGTTGGAATCGACCCGTACGCCGAAGGAATTCGCGCCGGTGGTGGTGATGGTGTTGGCGGTCATGTCAACCGTGCCGCCGAGGCCCGCGTCGACGCCGGCGGCGAAGACGTTACTAGAGGTCACGTTGATGGTGGTGCCAATGCTCGTGATCAACGCGCCGGCGCCCTGCGCGAGCAGGCCACTCACCGGTATCGCACTGACCACGCTGAAGCTTGACGCCACGGGGCCGCCCGGCGTGACGAGGTTCGCCGTTTGGAGGATGTAGGCGGTCGGATTCTGGGCGGAATTGATGTTGATGACGCTTTGACCCGAGATCGTGATGCGGTCGCCCAGGCGCCGGCAGCGGCATTGGTGCCTGTGACGGTCACATTCGCGATGGCGAGCGAACCGCCATTGACGGCAAACAGGCCTGTGCCTCCCGCCTGTCCCGCCACCCCGACAGCGTTGAAGTTGATCGTCAGGCCGCTGCCGATCGTGCCGAGCGCAACGGTGGTGTTGTCCACGCCAATACCCACGCTGCTGGTTCCATTCATCTGCAGCGTCGACCCTGGCAACAGCGTCACCTGGCCACCGTCATGCACATAGATCCCCATCGCGCCCCGGCCGTTCATGGTCACCGGGATGAGCACGTCGGGGACGACGCGGCTGTTGGCGCCCGAAGCCCCGAGCCCGACGGAATTAAAGGCTGCCGTCGTGATGCTCGTGCCGGCATGCAGCAAGATCGTGCCGCCGCTCTCGGCGATGGCGCCGTGGCCGGCCGAAATGGTCGAGCCGGCGGTGGCCGTGTTGTTGACGACCGTGGTGCTGGCATTGATCGTGCCGCCGATCGCGGCAAGCGCCGCGCCGACGCCGGTCGTTGTAATAGACGTGCCATTAAGGGTAACGTGCTCGCAGCCCCGTTGGCAAGCACGGCGTGGCCGCCCACCGTCTGGATGCTCAGGCCGCCGTTCGGCACGCTGATCGTGCCGCCATTGGCCTGCAACGCATTGCCGTTGACGACCTGGAAAACAATCAAGCCGGGAGACGCTCCCGCCGAGCTGTCGATGACCAGCGTCCCGCCTGTGACGTTGCTCGCATTGGTGGCGCCGGCCGTCGAAACGGTGGTGTTGCCGACCACGGTGGTGGTCCCGGCAGGGACGTTCACGGTAGTGGTTACCGTGCCCGGTCCGACTGTCTGCGCATCTGCCGAACCAAGCGTCGAAAGCATAATGCCTAGCGCTGAAGTGATTGCGACCAGCGAAGAGGTCGCGAACAGACTTTGAACTATTGCGCTGGAAGGTTTTGCAGAGTGTTGCCGAGACCGAGGTCGGGGCAAAACCATAGGGCTCACGGAACACCTCCGTTAACGCCCCAACAGCCCACATCAGCGTGCGCGTATATTCGGCCTCACGCAAGTATTCGGGCGTGAGGGATTTCATATTCATGGACGGATGTTGCTTTTAGGCACTTGCTAACAAGTGCTAGCCAATCTCGTCGCGGCGGAAAGTCGGCGCAATTCTGATCTCCCTAGGGCGAACGTCGCTTCGGATCGGGTAGCCCGAGAGGCCTGGCCCGGCACGAGAGGCGGTAGAGTCCGCCCCTTCTCCAGATAACAATCCACGTCGGTCCAATGTCGAAAGCCCTCAGTGCACTGGCAGCCTGTTGCGAGCCGATCCGCATGCGGACACGCTATGCGCTGCCGAGGCGGCTATGCCACAGGGAGCCAATTCTAAATTTGATTTAAATAAATTGAGAATGTTAGAGAAAGCAATATATGGTGACATCGGCCGTGCCCGCCGGCGTTCCAGGCGAGGAACGCCAACAGGGCTGAGAACGATGCAATGCCCACCTATTCTGTGGGGCCGGAGCAGAACGGCGTCCTTTGTGCTGATGACAGGATCGCATCACTCCATGTCTGGCACTTCGCCGTGCTGGTATAGAATCTTCGGCTCGCCATATTCGCCAATGGCCGGATTTACCTCGCGAACCCAAGCGATAACTCCGATGTGATGGTCCTCGATCATCTTGGCGAACCGGACCGCTGCTTCGCCGCTTTGCATTTCCCGTGGCTCAAATGCCCAACAAAGCTCGCTGTCGTCGTCGCGGTCAAAGGCGGCGACCACAATCAGCTTGTCGGGTGGCGGGCGGTCCTGCATGCGGCGCTCCAACTTGGCCGGCGCCTCCCGGCTGAGTCTTCCAAAGTTGCGCCGGCCTGCGGACAGACTGCCGCCGCGTGGAAATATTATCAGTGTGCCGATGTTGGCTCAAGGATTGGCTTAGCTCTCTGCCGACTGCTTTTGACCGCAATTTCGGACCTTCGCGACGAAGATCGTCGATCTCAAGAGCAGACCGTACGCTCAGGTCGAGCCTGTTGGTCGAGCGACGATCTGTGCGGGATCCTACTGTTCTGGAAGGTAGAGGATGGACCACTTTGTGAATGCTGATGCTCATAGCGACGTACGGCCGTGTCGCTTACTCTCAGCAGCTCAAGTCAAAAAGGCCAGGTCGTGAGTTCAAATCGAGACGACTTCTCTGAGGCAACAAATGGGGCTCTCGCTGGCCGTGCAGGGCATCGATCTGCAAGACGCCGACGATTGGGCCAAGCGATGAGTCGCCTGTTGCGTTCATGAATGTCGGCATCGCGTCCCACATCGCTGCAGCAGCGCCGGGACAGAGCGCGAGACGATACGATCCTTCGCTTGGGAACGCGTGTCGAGACCGAGGTCGGGCTGATCGCCATCGGGCTCGTCCGCTGTTTCGACGCGCAGTCGCCGCTGTCCCGATACGCTCTACTGAGTGAAATCGGCCTCGCCCGACTCCTTGCAGAAGCGCCAGAAGTCGCGCCGGAAGGGGCAGCGTGGAGTAAGGGCAGCGTTCAGGATGGTGTTAACCTCGACATCTAGCCGTTGCGACCGCTATTTGCTGGAACCCTCACCTCTGGCATCGCACCGATCAGCATGCGGGCATATTCGCTTGTCGGGGAGTCGAAGATGTCGGCGCAATCGCCTTGTTCGACGATTTCACCGCGGTTGATCAGCGCCACGCGATCGCAGAGATAACGCACCACCGCCAGGTCGTGGCTGATGAAGAAATAGGTCAGGCCGAGGCGATCCTGTAACTCGCACAGGAGATTGAGAACCTGCGCCTGCACCGAGACATCGAGCGCAGAGGTCGGCTCGTCCAGAAGAAGCAGCTCCGGCCCGGAGGCCAGTGCACGCGCGATGCAGATGCGTTGGCGTTGGCCGCCGGAGAACTCGTGCGGATAGCGATGCAGGTGCTGCGAGCCCATGCCTACAAGCGAGAGCAGCTCGGCAGCCCGGTCGCTGCGTTGTCTGTTTGTCAGGCCCAAAGTTTCGTGGTGGATCACCAATGGCTCAATCACGATGTCGTATACCGACATGCGCGGATTGAGCGAGGCATAGGGATCCTGGAAGACGATCTGGACGCGCGCGCGCAACCGACGCAGCTCGGCATCTGACAATTTCCCGAGGTCCTGGCCTTGCACACGGATACTGCCCGAGGTGGGCGTCTCCAGATGCAGGATGGAGCGGGTGAGGGTCGTCTTGCCCGAACCACTTTCGCCCACAAGGCCAAAGCTCTCGCCCTTGCGTACGCTGAGCGATACGTTCTTCAGCGCCTGGACCTCTGGCGATGTGCCGAAGATGCCGCGACGCCCTGGGTAGATTTTCGAGACGTTGTCGATCTCAAGCATGATCTCAGTCATGGACGAGCGCCTCCATTTCATTCACGCGAATACAGGCGGCAGCATGGCTGTCGCCAACCGTCACTGGTGCCGGCGTGGCTGCGGTGCACGCGGGCAGGGCGAACTGGCAGCGCGGCGCAAAACGGCAGCCCGGCGGCGGCGTGAGCAGGTTCGGCACTGACCCCGCCAGCCCGCGAAGCTCACCGCGCTTGGTTTCCCGGGTCGGGATCGCTGACATCAGGGCGCGCGTGTAGGGATGGACCGGATTGCCGATCACTGCTGCTACCGGACCGCTTTCGACGATGTTTCCCGCATACATGACAGCAACATGGCTGCATGTTTGGGCGACGACGCCGAGATTATGGGTGATCAACACCACACCCATGTTGAAATCTTTGACGCTGTTTTTGATGAGCTCGAGGATCTGGGCCTGGACCGATACGTCGAGTGCCGTCGTCGGCTCGTCGGCGATGAGAAGATCCGGGCGTCCGATCAGCGCCATGGCAATCAGGACGCGCTGGCGCATGCCGCCGGAAAACTGATGCGGATAGCTGTCGAGCCGCGCCTGCGCATTGGGGATTCCGACGCGAGCCAGCATTTCCCCGGCCATCTTGCGTGCAGCGAGGCGGCGTGCGCGCCGCCCGGCATTGGGCGGGCAACCAATCACTTCAGGATCGCGCTCGGCTGCGGCGAGCGCCACGTCGACGAGCTGCTCGCCTATGCGGAAGGCCGGATTGAGGTTTGTCGTCGGGTCCTGGAAGATCATGCCGATACGCTTGCCTCGCAAGCGCTGCATCTGGGCCGGGCTGAGCTTGAGCAGGTCCTGGCCTTCCAGCAGGATCTCGCCCGCTGAATAGTGCGCAGGCGGCGTTGGCTGCAGGCGCGAGACCGACAGGCCAGTCAGCGACTTGCCGCAGCCGCTTTCTCCGACGAGCCCCCAGATCTCGCCCCGGTTCACGGTGAGATTGATCCCGTTCAGCACATGTGCCCGGCCATCGAAGCTGGACATCCTGAGGTGCAGGTCGCGGATCGCAAGGAGAGGTTGGGTCATCTCAGCGCCTCGCCTTCGGATCGAGGATGTCGCGCAGGCCGTCACCCAAAAGATTGAAGCCGAACACCGCCAAAAACATTGCCATGCCAGGCGCCATGGCCGTCCACCAGTAGTCGGGCATGTATGAGCGCGACACTGAAAGCAGGGTGCCCCATTCAGGTGTTGGCGGTCGAACGCCGATACCGATGAAGCCGAGGCCTGCCACGGTAAGGATGGCAAAGCCCATGTCGAGCGACATCTTGACGATGATTGGCGAGACGACGTTGGGCAAGATATGACGGAAGAGGATGCGTTTCGGTGTGGCACCGAGCGCGCGGGCTGCCGTCACATAGACTTCTTCGCGCGCTGCGAGCACCTCGCCGCGCACCAGTCGCGCATAGCCGGGCCACCATGACAGGGCGATGGCGATGACCATGTTGCCGAAGCCCGAGCCAAGGGCTGCGGCAATCGCCATGGCGAGGATCAGCCCGGGAATGGTCAAGGTGAGGTCGGTCAGCCGCATCAGCACTTCGTCGACCCAGCCGCGGGCGAAGCCAGCAACGGCGCCCACCAGCGTGCCGATTACCGAGCCGATGAGCACGACACCGAAGCCGGCGAGTACAGAAACGGTAGTGCCGGCCATGACGAGCGAAAGCACGTCCTGGCCAAGCTCGTTGGTGCCGAAGGGATGGGCCGCTGACGGTGCCAGGAACCGGGAAGCGGTGTCGACACTGCCCGTAACATGGTTGGGGTAGGGGGCGAGCGCCGTGCCAAAGACGGTGAAGAAGATCACCACCGCGACAATGACCGCACCAAGCATCGACAGCTTGCTCTGGGAAAAGCGGAACAGAGCGCGGCGCAGCCTGTCGCGGCGCGGCGTGGCGATGTCGTCCGCTGTGTTCAGCTCGGTCGTGGTCATGAATAGCGGACCTTGGGGTTGATGACGCCGTAGAGCAAGTCGATGACAAGGTTGGCGAAGACGAAGAGGAGGCCGATGACCAGTGCAACGCCGATGACCGGCATCATGTCCTGCGAAATGATGGCTTTGGTTGCGTAGAGGCCAAGACCCGGCCAGTCGAACACGGTTTCAACCAGTACGGTGCCGCCGAGCAGCCAGCCGAAATAGAGGCCGATCACCGTCAACGTGGCCGAGACAGCGTTTCGGGCGACGTATTTGGTGATGATCTTTGTAGATGGCAGACCGAGCGCACGCGCGGTCATCACATAGTCCTGCTGCATCACCTCGATCGTCGAGGCGCGCATCATGCGCATGATCGTGGCGAGCGGAGAAAGCGACATGGCTATGGCAGGCAACGCCAGATGGCGGAGCGACATGAAGAAGGTATTCCAGTTGCCTGCGATCAATGAATCGATGGTCAGGAAGCCGGTGACGAAGCGCGGCGGGATGACGACGATCGGCAGGCGGCCACCGAGCGGCAGCCACATCAACCACATGGCAAAGCAGAGCTGCAGAAGCAGGCCGAGGAAGAAGCGCGGCATCGAAATCGCGCCGATGGCGCCTACCTGGGCGAGATAATCCGGCCAGCGGTTGCGCCAAACGGCAGTCACGAGGCCGAGCGGGATGCCGACCGCGACCGCGATGAAMATCGCCGCGAACACCAGTTCGAGGGTGGCGGGAAGGTAGGCCTTAATATCGGCAGCGACGGGACGGCGCGTGAGGAGCGACGTCCCGAGGTCGCCATGAACCAGCCCGGAGACATAGGTGCCGTACTGCACCCAGATCGGCTTATCCAGGCCGTACTCCACGGCAAGTGCTGCGATTTCGGCCTGCGTTGCGTTCGGACCTGCGGCGAGCGCCACCGGATCGCCCGGCAGAAGGCGTGCGATGGCGAACATGATGATCGTCAGTCCGACGATGACCGGTATGAGCAGCAGAAGCCGCCGCAGGATGAAATGCAGCATTGCCGATGTCCTTTGGTTGGAGCTTTGGCGGGCCCGGAGGCCCGCCAAATGTTCGACTTAGCCGAGCGACAGGCCCCAGGCCTCGATGGCGTTGGAGGCCACTGGGGTGAAGTGGTAGTCCTTCACCGTGTCGCGCATGGCGAGCTTGCGACGCTCCAGCACGCCGAAGACGTCGGGGGCGTCCTCGACGACCTTCTTCTGGAATTCGCCGTAAATGGCGACGCGCTTGGCCTGGTCGATTTCCTTGCGGCCAGCCTCAATGAGAGCGTCGACTTCCGGGTTCTTGTAGACGGCGTTCTGCCAGGCGCCGTTGCGCGACGAATGGTAAGCCGCATAGGCGATATTATCAGGGTCGCCATAGTTCGCCGTCTGGTAAACGGGGAACAGGTCCGGGAAGGTTTCGGGCGACTTGCAGGCGGTGACCATGTCGGGCCAGTTCATCGGCACGATCTCGAGCTCGATGTTGAGCTGCTTGAGGCTGTCGAGCATGATGAGTGCCCAGCGACGCTGCTGCTCAAGACCCGAGACGTGGTACATCTTGAGCTTGAAGCCGCCTTCAGGCTTGGCCGACTTCGCCATGTATTCCTTGGCCTTGGCCAGATCAGTGCCATAGGCGACGAGATCAGGATTGAAGCCGAGGATGCCCTTGGGCAGCGGGCCGTTCATCGGGTCGGCGTAACCTGCCGCGTCCAGGATCGCCTGATAGTTCGTGGCATAGGAGATGGCCTTGCGCAGGTTGATGTCGGCACAAGGTCCATGCTGCGTGTTCATCTTGATCGAGAAGGTGCGGTATTCCGGTTCGATGACTCTGACAACGCCTGGCGCGTCCTTCAGTGCGTCCATGTCTTCGCTGGTGAGGTCGGTGGCGATATGCGCTTCGCCGCGCTGGATCATCAGCCGCTGCGTAGCGGTCTCACGCACGATTTGCCAGATCACCCCTTCAAGATTGCCGCCGCCGGCCTGCCACGCTTCCGGCGCGCGGGCCAGCTGGTAAAGCGTGCCGACCTCGAAGCGGGCGACAGTGAACGGGCCTGAGCCGGCAGCGTTGGTCATGAGGTAGGTTTCGCCGGCGTCGCTACCGAGATTGGCCTCGACCACCGCCTTCTCGACGATGAAGATCCACGGCAGCACCTGCAGGAATGGTGCGAATGGCGTTGCTAGCTTGAACTTCACCGTTCCGGCGTCGACCGCCGATACGCCCTCGGCGGTGACGATGTCGCGGATCATCCACGAATTGCCCTTGGCAAGCTTCAGCGCACGGCCGAAGGAATAGACCACGTCGTCGGCGGTGACGGCATTGCCGGAATGGAACTTCGCGGCCTTGTTCAGAACGAATGTGTACTCTGTCCCGTCAGGGCTGACGGCCCAGCTCTCAGCGATCCCCGGCGTKGGTACGGGCGGATTGCCCGAGATACGCACGAGCGGGTCATAGACGTTGCGCAGGAAAAAGGACGCGGAATAGCCCGTCGCGGTGTGCGGGTCGAAATTGGGGATGTCCTGGCCGGCGGCGATGATCAGGACACCGCCCGACTGCGCAAGGAGCTGGCGGGGAAAAACAGTTGTAGCGAGGCCCACGCCGGCCAAGGCCAGCAGGCCACGCCGCGAGATGTTGAACTTGTTAAAGGCAGTCATTGCATTCCTCCTGTCGAATATGTGGTCGTCGTTGCAGGTGGGCGGCGCCAGTCGGCCGGGCGCCGCCGGAAATCGATGGGACGGTCAGGCCCAGGCCACGTTCTCCTGGGGTGCCACGGTTCCCGATGTTCCCGGTTCGTGGCGGTAGTTGAGCGCAACGTGATCGGGCGTGACGAAACCAAGCGCGAGGTCGCGGGAGATTGCAGCCGGGGCACGCTCGGCGGAGTTGCCGTAGCCGGAACCGCCGGCGAGCACGAGCTCGACTACCTGGTCGGTCCGGTGTAGCGAAACCAGCTCGCCCGTGCCGCAATCACGCAGCACGCTGCCGTCGGTGGACAGTACGCGTCCGCGGGCCCCGCCGCCGGCCTTGCCGCCGAACAGGCCGTCGATCGGATTGTCGACGCCTTCGGGATAGACGGACACCAGCATCTCCAGCCCGTCATCGTAACGCTTGCGGAAACGCACGACCTGGCCAAGTCCGCCGCGCATCTTGCCGGCACCGCCGGTGTCTGCAAGGAATGCCTTCTCCAGTACCAGGACCGGAACTCGGCTTTCCATCAGTTCGATAGACGTATTGGCTGCCGAGGTTGGCCAAAGAAGCGAGGAGTGGCCGTCGCCGCGCTCGGAGCCGCCCTGACCACCTCCGCAAAAGAGCATGTCCGAATAGAACTGCCCGTCCTTGGTCTGGCCATAGACATTGGCGGCCACGGCAAGTCCGGTAAACGACTGGACCATATCAGGCGAAGCCGATGCGAGCGCTGCGAAGATGTTCGGCGCGAGATACCAGCCAGTGCGCGTGCGCAGGTTCACCGCAGCCGGATAGGTCGGGTTCAGGATCGAGCCTTCGGGCGCGGTAACGATGAACGGGCGATAGCATCCGGCATTGCCGCGCACAGTCGGCGTGAGCATGCACTTCAACGGGTAGGTCGCATGGGCCGCCGTGTAGTTCAGCGTCGAGTTCAAGCCACCCTGCGGCAGTTGCGGCGGGGCACCGGCRAAATCGACGCTGATGCTGTCGCCTTCCACTTTCACCAGAACCGGGTAGCTGATCTTTTCGCCCAGCGGGTTGTTGGTGATGACCGAACGGTATTCACCGTCGGGCAGCGCAAGGATCGCGTCGCGCATGGCCTTTTCCGACAGCCCTTGGACGACTTCGGCGAGGGCGCCCAGATCATGCATCCCATAGTCGTGCATGAAGGCATCGAGCCGCTCCGCCCCGAGCTTGTTGGCTGCCACGAAGGAGAAGATGTCGCCCAGGACCTGCTCGCCGTTGCGGACGTTCTGCTGGATGAGCTGGATCAGTGTCTCGTTTGGCTTTCCCTCCTCGAAGATCTTCATCGGCGGGATCTGCAGCCCTTCCTCATAGATCTCGCGGGCATGGAGCGAATCCTTGGTGCCTCCGATATCCGAGACGTGGCCGACAGTACCCATCAGGCCTACGAGCCGACCGTTGCGGAAGGCAGGCGTGACGATGGCGATGTCGAAGAGATGGCCGGCGCAGAGCCATGGATCGTTGGTGATCAGGACGTCGCCAGGCTTCAGAGTTTCCGCCGGATAACGCGCCAGCAAGGCTTTGACCGCGCGGGGCAGCGTCAGGTTGAAGACGGGCATCGCGCGCGGGCTATGGGCGAGCGTTTCGCCATCCTTGTCGAGGAGTTCGCAGGCAAAATCCTGCGCCTCGGCGATGACGAGCGAAAACGCAGTGCGGCACACCGTCAGCCACATCTCCTCGACGACATTGACAAGGCGCGACCACATGATTTCTAGGCCGATCGGATCGGCCTTGATGCGGGAGACGGCCTCCGCCCGCGACATGTCAGCGGTGACGAACGCATCGATGGCCTTGAGCGCGCCAACCTGAACGCAAAGGTTCTGGCTTGCATCAATGGTCACGCTGTCCGACGGGCCGATGACGGTGGTGGACTCCCGTTCCTCGATGATTGCCGGGCCAGGGATCGTGTCGCCGCTGCTGAGCGCGTAGCGATCGTAGACTGCGGTCTCGAAACTACCTTCGTCGAACCAGCAGACGCGGTGCCCCTTGATCCGGGCCGCGGTATCGCCGCCGCCGGTAGCGCCGGTCAGCGAAAGCTGCGGTGTGGGGCCTGCCACACGAACGCGGAAGTTGACGGATTCAAAGCGCGCACCCTCGAAAGGCTCGGCATAGCGGGTCGAATAGGCGCGAACAAAGGCCTCGCGTATTGCGGGTAGATCGCCTTCGCCGAGTGTGGTGGCAGGAAGCGGCACGCTGATGTCGTGCATCTGCCCGACAAGGCGCATGTCCGCGCTGCGCTCGACTATAGTATCTGCTGAGGCGATGTCCGAGCGTGACAGCTGGTGGCGGCCCTCGTTTTCGAGGTCCGTAAGCAGCCGGTTGACAGCGTCCGCGTCGAAACCTGACTTCAGTTCGACCCTCAGTGACCGCACGCCCTCGAAGGAAAGAGGAGCGGCGAGGAAGCCAAGCGCCGATGCCGCGCCCGATGCAGGCGGGATCAAGACGGAACTGATGCCCATGGCACGTGCCACATCGACCGCATGCGCGGGGCCGGYGCCGCCGAAACCAACCATGGAGTATTCGCGCGGATCTTTGCCGCGCTCAACCAGATGCACGCGCGCAGCAGAGGCCATACTTTCGACGACGACCTTGTGGATGCCGAGTGCCGCCTCTTCGGTTGTGAGGCCCAGCGGCCTGGCCACGCGTGCGATTGCTGCGCGGGCGGCCTCGAGGTCGAGCTTCATGCGGCCGCCGAGGAAGAAACTGGGATCGTAATAGCCGAGCGTGAGGTTGGCGTCGGTGACCGTAGGCTCCTTGCCACCCATGCCATAGCATGCCGGACCAGGATCGGAACCCGCCGACTGCGGGCCTACCTTAAGCAAGCCGACGTCATCGATGGCGGCGATCGAGCCGCCGCCGGCGCCGATCTCSAYCATCTCGATCACTGGCGCCTTGATAGGCAGGCCGGATCCCTTGACGAAACGGTGGACGCGCGCTGCCTCCATCATAGGCGAGATCTCGGCGCGCCCGTTCTCGATCATGCAGGCCTTGGCAGTGGTGCCACCCATATCGAACGAAATGACATCGGAGAGCCCGGCTGCCTTGCCGAATAGAGCTGTGGCGAGCCCGCCGCCCGCCGGACCACTTTCGAGCAGTCGGATTGGAAAGTCGCGCGCGGTCTCCAGGGACATCAGTCCACCGGCAGAATGCATGAGACGAAGCGGGCCTGCGAAACCCGCGCTTCGCAAGGATTTCTCCAGCTTGGTCAGGTAGCGGTGCATCAGGGGCTGTACGAAGGCGTTGGCGCAGGTCGTAACCGTACGCTGGTATTCGCCCATTTCGGCCACGACCTCGCTCGAAATCGAGATCGACAGCTCGGGGAACGCAGCGCGGATGATGTCGGCGGCGCGGCGTTCATGGGCTGCGTTGGCGTAGGAATGGATGAACGCAATGGCCACTGCCTCGCAGCCTTCCGCGACCAGCGATTTCGCCGCCTGCAGAACCTGCGCCTCGTCGAGAGCGGTTTCCACCTCGCCTGCGGCCGTCATGCGCTCATCCACCTCGCGGCGCAGGTCGCGGCTGACCATGGGATCGGGGAAAGAGACGAAAAGGTCATAGATGTCGTAGCGCTGCTCGGTTCCCATTTCGAGCAAGTCCCGGAAACCGCGCGTCGTAATGAGGCCGACAGGAGCACCCTTGCGCTCGATAACGGCATTGGTGACCAGCGTTGTGCCGTGAACGATCTCGTCTACATCGCCGTGCTTGATGTTCTGCAGATCCAGCAACTCCTGCAGGCCGACGAGCGCTGCCTGGGACGGATCGTGAGGCGTGGTCAGCCGCTTGTGCAGCGTGACGGAGTGGTTCTTGCTGTCGTAGAGCACGAAGTCGGTGAAGGTTCCACCAATGTCGAACCCCACGCGCCAGCGGTTGGGCAGATCACTCATTACATGATGTCCTTTTCTTCAAATCCGGGGGGCGACGAAAGCGCTGTCGCCCAGGTCCTCGGCAATGCGGGCGGCCCCCTTGGCGAGGGCAACGATCATCTCGTCGCGGCCTTTGGTGTCCACGAGTGCGTGGGGGTAAACGATGCACAGGCTGACGGCTTCGTCGGTGCGAGGGTCGGCAACTGATATCGCGATGGCGTCCACCCCGGGGGTCGCCTCCTGGCTCGAATATGCGAAGCCTTGATGCCGTACTTTTGAGAGCTGCTCGCTCAGGTCAGCCAGCGCACCGTGTCCGGCGTAGAGTGCAAGCACCTCTTCATCGCCAAGCCGCGCTAGCAGCGACCGACCGGTGGCACTGAGATGGGCGGGCAGACGCCGGCCGATATTGCTGACGACGCGGAGCGCGTTGGTGCCCTGGAAGTCGGCTACAGCAGTCACTTCCTTGCCGTCGCGCACGGAAATGTAACCGGTATGGCCAAAGGTATTGCTTGCTTCGGCTACGACTTCGCTGGCGCGGCCAATCAGCAGCGAAGAACGACGGTAGGCCGCCGCGAGGTCAAGCATCAGGCGGCCCGGGCGATGCCGGTGGCTGTCGCCGATCGTCTCCAGCATGTTCGCCTCGCGCATCGCCTTCAAGAGACGTGACGCATTGGCTTTCGGCATGCCGAGCAATCTCACGACGTCCGAGACCGTGAGATCGGGACAGTCGTTGCCAAAGCACCTCAATACGTCTGCGGCATTATTCAGGACCGACATTGCTCCTCCGAGCCGTTCCATAAAATGGAACCTGAGTTCCATATAATGCAACCAATGCTCTCGTCCGTTCATTTGGTCAAGTTGAAAAATGAGCCGACTTCCCGATGTCACCGGGCAGGCGGCGTCACAGGATCGCAAAGCCAAAGCTTCGCCCGCCCCGGCAGCGATGCCGGGATCGAGCGAATTCCTCAGATCAAGAATTTGATTTTATTGGGGGCCGTCGCCCTCAGGCGGCGCCGCGTACTTCGACGAGGCGTGCCAGCAAACTGGCGCCGACAGGCAGGATCGTGTCGTCGAAAATAAATCCGGGATTGTGCAGCGGAACAGTGCCGCCATGCCCAAGATTGAAGAAAGCGCCGGGAACGACGCGCAGAAGGTCGGCCATATCCTCCGACCCCATGGTCAGTTCGGCATTCGGTTGCGCCTTGTCGCCGACGATCTCTTGCGCGACCTCGATGAGATTGCCCACCCGCTCCGGATCGTTTGAGAGGACATCGAAGATGTTGCGGATATCTGCCGTGATCTCGATCTCATGCGCGAGCGCAAAACCTGCGCAGAGCTTGCGGATGCGGTTTTCGATCATCACGCCATCGGCATCGTCGAAGTAGCGGAAGGTGCCGCGAAGCACCGCGGCTTCAGGAATGACGTTGTAGGCGGATCCGGCATGAAACTGCGTGACCGAAACGACGGCGGGATGCGTCGGATCCATGTTGCGCGAGACGATCTCCTGCATCTCTTTCACCAGGCCAGAACCGATGGTGATCGGATCGCGGCTGGCCTGGGGCATGGCCCCGTGGCTACCGCGGCCGTGGAGGGTGATGTCGAAGAAGCTGGCGCCGGCTTGCGCCTTCCCCGGCCGGATCGTCAGCTGGGAATGCCCCTGATAGGGCGAGTTGTGCATCCCATAGAGTTCGTCGCAGGGGAAGCGGTCAAAGAGACCGTCGCGCAGCATCGCCCTGGCGCCGCCAAGGCCTTCCTCTGCCGGCTGGAAGATCAACACGGCGCGACCTGCGAAATCGCGATTGCCGGCGAGATAGCGCGCAGCACCGAGCAGCATGGTGGTGTGCCCATCGTGACCACAGCCATGAAAGACGCCGGGGTTCTTCGACGCATAAGGCAGGTTGGTCAGCTCATCCATGGGCAGGGCGTCCATATCGGCCCGCAACCCGATGCTACGGCCCGGGCGGGTACCCTCGATGACGCCGACCAGTCCGGTTCCGCCAATGCCGCGCTCGATGATGACGCCCCAACTCGCAAGCAGATCCGCCACCCGCTGGGAAGTGCGATGCTCCTCGAAGCCGAGCTCGGGATGCTGGTGGAAGTCTTTGCGTATCGCGGTGAGATCGTCGGCGAATTGGGCGATCTGTTCGATTACTGGCATGGGGAACCGTCATTGTTGGCTTCGGCCGTCTCTCGCACCTGCATCTTGTGAAGGCAAGCGTTTCGTCCTACGGCGTCGAAGACGTCGAGCGCGCAAGCTCGGGTGCGCGTCCTCGCCGTTGGACTGCGCGGCAAACCTGATTCAATTGGAAGAAAGAGGAAGAGATGCCCATCCAAGACACGATCGAGACGATTGCCGAGGAAGCCGTCCTGTGGCGCCGCCATCTCCATCAGCATCCCGAACTCTTGTTCGACCTKCCCATCACATCGACCTTCGTTGCCGACAAGCTCAAGTCGTTCGGCTGCGATGAAGTTGTCACCGGTATCGCGAAATCGGGTGTTGTCGCAGTCGTGAAAGGAAGGTTGGGTGGCCGCACCATCGGTCTGCGGGCCGATATGGATGCGTTGCCGATAACCGAGCAGACAAATCTGGCTCACGCGTCGAAAAACCTCGGCAGGATGCACGCATGCGGTCACGATGGCCACACGGCGATGCTGCTTGCTGCTGCCCGTCACTTCGCCTCCACTAGGGATTTTGCCGGAACGGTGGTGCTGATCTTTCAGCCTGCTGAGGAGGGTGGCGCTGGTGGGCGCGTGATGATCGAGGAGGGGCTTCTGGAGCGCTTCGGCATACAGGAGGTCTTTGGCATGCATAACGACCCGGGCCTGCCAATAGGTTCGTTCGCAATCCGCTCTGGGCCGATGTTGGCGGCCGCCGACCGCTTCGTTGTTACTCTGCGTGGTAAGGGTGCCCATGCCGCCTCGCCGCACGAATCGCGGGACCCTGTGCTGGTCAGTGCGCATCTGGTGACGGCGCTCCAGTCGATCGCCTCACGCCATGTCGATCCCTTCGATCCAGTGGTCGTGTCGGTCACCTATCTCGCCGGCGGCAGTGCCGATGCACTTAACGTGATCCCGGAAGCGACCGTCGTTGGTGGCACAATACGCACGATTGATCCAAAAACGAGGCAAGCGGTCGAGCAGCGTTTCCGGGATATGGTAACCAACACTGCGCGGCTGTTTGAAGCGCAAGCCGAGATCGACTGGCGACCGGGCTACCCGGTTACGGTCAACAACCCCGAGATGACGCAAGCTGCAATAGCCGCTGCCGCCACGGTCGCCGGATCAGGTAGTGTCGACGGAAACTGTCAGTGCACGATGGGCGCGGAAGACTTTTCCTACATGCTCGAGAAGCGACCAGGAGCGATCATCTGGTTGGGCAACGGCGAGTCAGCCGGGCTTCACAATCCCGCCTACGATTTCAACGACAACGCAATCATTCATGGTGTTCGCTACTGGACGACGCTCGTCAGTGACAGGCTAGCGACGCCGGCTGAGCGCTGAATATGTGGATGCCCACGCACAACCGACCCTCACTAAGCCACGGAAGTACTGGCTAAGGTTGGGCGCAAGGACATCGAGGTCATTGCGCGCGGAACGAAGCCGCGCGTGATGTTTCTGGGCGCCCGGCGGAGCAGGCATAATGCTGTGTGCCCCCGGCTCGCCTACGTCGTGCTTGCCGAAGAGAAGGTTACTTCCTAACTTCGGTCATTCCGATGTTGGTCGGTTGCCGAATGGCAGCTATCCGCCGAGCTCGCCCCGATAGCGGACCGACGGCTTCCGGCCCCAGATGAGCCGCGGAAAATCATTTCCCGCGTTGGAAACTGATGTGCCAAGGTCTACAGCTTCTATTGGGCGGGAAGCGGAAGTTCCGCTTTGGGCCCACGGGCGGCAAAGAAGGATCTAATCCGATGCCGCGAACCGCACATTGCACCGCAATGGACGGCTCCAACGACCTTAACCAGTGTCCGCCAAATATGCACAAGCTCAATTTATGCTCCTTGACAGTAAAACGACCCGAAAATAAACACGCATCCAGGTCCACAGGGTGACCTGCCGCTCGCATGGCGTTATCGCCAGTGGTTAAGCCCCTGCATTAGACAAGCTGATCGCCATTTCCCCCTGGGGCAGTTGGAGCGATGGCAATGCGAGCCCCATCAAAATCATCCTACTTGCCCATGACGGGAGTTTTTGATGAGCGACCAAACGTCGTTGGCGGCTGAGCCGAAAAATTCATTCTTGCGTGGATCGATCCGATCCGTATTCATTCGAACCTGCCTGCCAATCATCGTCGTGACGACGATAAGTGGCCTGCTGACCGTCGTCGATGCCATGTTACTAGGCGCATTCGTGGGGGCTGATGCCCTGAGCGCGGTGACGTTGGTGTTTCCAATCTCGATGTTATTGGTAGCTGTCTCGACTATGGTCGGCATCGGCATGGCCAGCATTTTGGGTCGCCGACTAGGTGCCCAAGACATGGATGGGGCAATCAATACCTTTGCTTCCGCACAGGGGCTTGCCGTTGTTGTCGCTGCTTTGGCAATGCTGACTTTTTTTGGACTGGGTGCCCATATTGTCAGTTTGGTGGCGGGCGGTAACGTCCACCTCGGTGAGATGGGGTGGACCTTCCTTGCCATTTCATTTGCTACCGCACCGGCAGGGTTTCTACTCTCTGTGCACGCCGACGCGCTGCGCATGGAGGGTCGAGTTGGCTTCATGGCTATGGCTGGCGTGTTGGTGACGCTGGCCAATATCGGGTTCAACGCATTGCTAATCGGAGTGTTTGATTTTGGAGTGGCTGGATCAGCCTGGGGTACGGCCCTGGCGCAGGTATTGGGGCTGGGTATCGTGGTTGTCTATCGCATGAGCGGCAGGGCAGTTCTGCCGATGGTCGGTTTGAGATACGACCGTGAATGGCGAGAAATGCTGACTCTTGGAGCACCGCGTAGCCTCAATTTCATCGGTATTTCGCTCATCGCGGCGGCGGTGCTGTACGCCCTGCAACGGCTGGAGCTGCCGCAGTCCGACATGACTATCGCAGCGTACGGGGTGGTGATGCGCTTGATGACATTTGCCTTCCTACCGCTGATGGGTATGAGCCTGGC
This sequence comes from Aminobacter sp. P4_D5, assembly GCF_056401815.1. NCBI lineage: Bacteria > Pseudomonadati > Pseudomonadota > Alphaproteobacteria > Hyphomicrobiales > Phyllobacteriaceae > Aminobacter > Aminobacter sp. P4_D5. The sequence continues at coordinate 27,788 of NZ_JBFUIP010000072.1, forward strand.
CCTGCAGGCAATTGTCGGCAATACGGTAGGTGCTGGACAGGATGAACGGGCAAAGCAGACGCTTTACTTTTCGCTTGGCGTGAGCGTCGTTTATGGCCTGCTAGTGCAACTGCTGCTGATTGGTGGACGCGACTGGCTGGGCGGACTTTTTGTGCGCGATGCCCTTGTTGGGCTGGAGGTGGCACGCATTGTTCCGCTGTACCTTGCAGCGTATTTCGCTTTCGGCCCGGTAATGATGGCCGCCAGCTATGCGCAAGCCATAGGCAGGGCGCGGCAAGCCGCCATCCTCTCGCTGGGGCGGGCATATCTGTTCGCAATTCCACTGACCTTTGCCTTGCCCCACATTTGGGGTGAGACCGGTGTGTGGGTCGCCGCTCCAATGGCCGATATCTTGATGCTGACGCTCAGCGTGTTGGTCTGGAGGCGTGCCGGCACTTCTACTACGCGAAAGGCGGGCCACTTAGGATCAAACTCGCTCACTCCATAATGTGGGTTATGCGCCGCATTGCCTGATGGACTACCATTGCTGTCCTCGCCGATGCCTCGCGACGAAAGGCAGCTCTAGGGATTTTGCAATCTACTTCCGAATGACCAACATGAGTTTGCTGCCAAAGGTCACCAGTCGCCACGCAGCGTCGGATTCGGGGTGGGAAACGGACTGGCAGGTTTCGGGCGGCTATTTCGGGAAAGCTGCCCTTCGCCTGATCAACGACCTTCGACAGCTTCGGCAGCTTTGCGCCCAATCTCGGTCGCTCAAACCTGAACTGAGAACTCCCAAAAGCGGACGCGCTGTCATACAGTTATCTCGATAGTTAAGAGAGGTTCGAATCCTGTCGGGTGCGCCATTTCAGTACAGAACTATGAACGCCAGAAACCGCCGATTTCACGCTTGAAGTGGCCACGAGCGTTCGCAACAGTTCCGATTTCGATCCCATGATGCGGACTTCGGTATCCGCGACCTCGACGCGCTGCGCCAGCGCGCGCAGGTGATCCCGCCGATAGCCGCCTCCCTCAAGCCGCAGCCTTTCGCGAGCAACATTGGCGAAACCCTCGATCATATCCGGCGTGACCGCCTGATTGCCAGTGCTGTCCAGCATGGCCTGGGCG